>NZ_CAJMXC010000011.1:0-37830 GCF_905219715.1 Olsenella sp. CU969 | reverse complement strand
CTCCCGCCGTCCCCCCCCCGGCGCCTGAAAGCCATTGAGGGCGCCCTCAGCTGCTTTCAGGCGCAGGGGGGGACGGGCCGCGGTCGCGCCCCTCCCGGCCGGGCCGTCGCCCGGCGCCACGCTCCTCTCCTGTCTCTGCCACACAGAACGGCCCCGCACGCAGCTGCGTGCGGGGCCGTTCTCGTAGTCGTGGTGTCGGCGGGTTGCCCTACACCAGTGCCTGCCTCCACTGCGGCGTGCACTGNGCGCGGTAGATGGCGGCCTTGCCACAGCTGTCCAGGAGCTCCATTTTCTGGGTGAGCACCTGCTTGGCCGCGTCGATGCACTCCGGGAAAAGGTTGTTGGGGTCCCATCCCGAGCCCTCGCGGCTCAACACCTCGCGGGNCTTCTCANAGAANGCGCTCTTGTAGTCGCTGGAGATATTGACCTCGGCGATACCCAGGCGCACGGCCTCGGCAATCTCGGAGTCGGGGTTGCCCGAGCCGCCGTGCAGCACCAGGGGCACGTCCACCACGTGGGTGATCTCCTCGAGCACGTCCATGCGCAGCTTGGGCGTCACGCCCTTGGGATAGAGGCCGTGGCAGGTNCCGATGGCAACGGCCAGGCTGTCGATGCCGGTCTCGTTCANAAACTGTGCCGCCTTGGCGGGGTCGGTGTAGATGACCTCGGTCATGCCGCCCTCGATGGAGGTGCCGGTGTCGCCGATGGTGCCCAGCTCGCCCTCCACCGATACGTCCACCATGTGGCTGTAGCGGACTACCTCGGCGGTCTTGGCCACGTTCTCCTCAAAGGGCAGCGAGGAGCCGTCGATCATGACGGAGGAGAAGCCGTCGTGGATGGCGCGCATGCAGCTCTCGATGGAGTCGCCGTGGTCCATGTGCAGCACAAAGGGCACAGGACTGTTGGAGATGCGGGCGATGACGTACTTGAAGAAGTCGTCCTTGCAGTAGTCGAGCTCCGTGGGGTGCACGGCGATGATGGCGGGGGCGTCGTTGGCCTCGGCGGCCTCCACCACGCAGCGGACGAGGTTGGACTCGCTGATGTTGAAGGCCCCCACGGCGAAGTGGTTGTCCTTGGCCACCGAGAGCATCTGCTTCATGTTGACGAGCATGGGTGGTACTCCTTTGCGTTTCAAACGGTATGGGTCCGTAGGGAATACCCGGCGGCCACGGGGCCGCCGGGATGGTGCCTGGTTAGGAGAGCTTGAACTCGGAGAGGTCGAGCTCCTCTTCCTCGAAGTTGCCGTCGATGTCCACCGCGTCGGGGTCGATGCGCCTCTTGAGGAGGAAGAGGATGGTGCCGGTGACCAGGGTGCCGGCGAGCAGCGCCAGCACGGCCACGAGAGGCTCGCTCATGGCGGGGATCACGAAGACGCCGCCGGAGGGCACGGGGCTGGCGTTGCCGAAGAAGAAGCTGATGGCGCCGCAGACGCCGCAGCCGATGGAGGTGGCGCAGACGGTGCGCACCAGGTCGTTCATGGCGATGGGGATGACGCCCTCCGAGATCATGCAGAGGCCCATGGGGAAGGCCACCTTGATGTTCTCGACCTCCTCGTTGTTGAAGATGGGCTTGTGGAACCACTTGGAGAAGAGCCACGCCAGGGTGACGCCGAAGGGCGGGACCATGGCGGCGAGCACCTTGATGCCCTCGGGCTCCATGATGCCGTCGGCCAGCAGGCCGTCGCAGATGAGGTTGGGGACCTTGGAGATGGCCCCGCCGTAGTCGATGCAGCCGATGAAGCCGATGATGAAGCCGTAGGCGAGCTTGGCGGATTGGTCGAGGCCGACGATGAAGTCGTTGAGGGCCTGAGTGAGGGCCATGACCGGCTCGCCGATGACGAAGAGCATGATGAGGGCGCCGAGGATGGCGGTGATCGTGGGCACGATCATCATGGGCATGAGTGCCTGGGCCCACTTGGGGACCTTGAGGTAGGTCACGAGCGCCAGGGCGATGTAGCCCGCGATGAAGCCGCCGATGAGGCCGCCCAAAAAGCCGGTGCCCAGGAACGAGGCGATCATGCCCATGAGGAAGCCGGGGGCGAGGCCGGGGCGGTCGGCCAGGGTGTAGGCGATGTAGCCCGAGATGAACGCGGGGATGAGCCCCATACCGAAGACGCCGACGGNGGTGAGGGCGTCGGGCACGGTCATACCCTCGAGGCTCTCCACGTTGCTGCCGCCGCAGAGGTTGCCGATGGCGATGAGGAGGCCGGAGGCGACGATGAGGGGCAAAAGGTAGCTGATGGCGGTGAGGACCGGTTGCTTGAACTGGACCTTTATCTTCTTTGAAGCCATGGTGGGCCTTTCTCGTACGGGAAGGTAAGGGTCGGGGCGGTCTCCTAGAGCTCCGCCTGGATCTTCTTGAGCACCTGGCGGGGCGCCTTGATGGCGATGTCGGTGGGGATCTCCATGACGCGCTTGCCCTCGAAGCGCGCGCGGCCCTCGACGTGCACGTCCACGGCCAGAAGCACGGCGTCGGCCTCGGCGATCTGCTCGGGCGTGAGCTCGTTCTCCACGCCGATGGTGCCCTGGGTCTCGATGTGGATGTCCACGCCGAGGTCGTCCGCCGCGTTCAGGAGCGCCTCCCTCGCCATGTAGGTGTGGGCGATCCCGCTGCAACAGGCACAGATTCCGACGATCTTCATGGTTCTCCCTCCAACGGTCCTTGGGCCGGGTGGCCCTGTGTGCTTGCTGAAACTGTGTTTCATTATGCAGAAGAGAATGAAACAACGTCTCAGAACGGGCCTGAGGACCGCCAGCGGTAGGTTTCAACCGGTGAGCGTTGGATTGTATTCAGTTAGTGATAAAGAGGGGGAATCAGCTCATCGTGGGCGTCGACATCTTGTCGCGACCCAGCGACTTGTGCTCCATGCGGGCGTGCTCGAGCGCCTGGCTGCGGCCGGTCATGACGAGGAGGAAGAGCGCCTCCACCACGAAGTCCGCCGAGATGTGCGACGAGAACTGGCTGCTCGAGANGGCGTGGTCCCGCGACACCGTGTGGAGCACGCAGTCCGCGCGCGGGGCGAAAGGTGCGGCGGGGTNTGAGGTNACGAGCACCACGGGGGTGGAGCTGTCCTCCGCGTTGTCGAGGATGGTCTCGAGGCGCCGCGAGTACCCGGACGACGAGACGAGCACGAGCACGTCGGTGGGCCGGAGGGAGAGCGAGGCCAGGATCATGGACTCGGTGGTGGCGGGGCACTGGCAGCGGACGCCAATCTGCCCGAGCTTGAACGCCAGGTTGGCGCAGACGGGGATGGAGTTGCCCACCGCGGCGAACACCACGGAGTCGGCGTTCTGGACGAGGTCGACCACCCGGGAGACGACGGCGGGGTCGAGCCCGCGGGCCGTGGCGCGGAGCTCCGAGACCTTGGTCTCGAGGATGAGCTCGAGCGACCCCGACACGTCCGCGGTGGAGACAGACGCGGCGGCCGGCGTCTTGGGTCCGTCCGCGCCCTCGCCCTCCTCCGCAGCGATGGTCATGCGGAGGTCGGAGAAGCTGTCGAACCCGATGTGTCTCACAAAGCGNGACACCGTGGCCGCGGAGGTGCCGCTGCTCTCGGCTATCTCGCGCACGGAGAGGAACGGCACGCGGCTCACGTTGCGCACCACGAAGTCGGCCACCTTGGCCTCGGTNCCGGGGAGGNGGTCGTAGNNGCCGCAGACGATGTCGATGGCCGACTGGCGTTCTACCNTGGTGCGTCCCTCCCTTTTCTCCCTGGCCCCCATCATAGCGGCAGCGGGGGAGGGCCTGCGCCGTCCGGCNGCGCTTGCCGCNTGCGGCGTCCGGAAATCGCGGTTGCAGACGGTGTCTTTGGTCGAGCGGCCGTCCTTATCGGCCTGAAATCACGATTTCAGGCCGTTCTGGACGAGGATGGCGAGCCGGGAGACCTCGGAANCGACCTGGAATCGCGGTCTCGTACACCGGCCAACGCCGCCAGCTCCGCCGCCGAGCCCCACCGCCGAGACCCACCGCCGGCACCGGTCCGGTACCTTGTCGCGCCCGGCCTACTCGCCTCGCAGCTTGCCTGCCAGCNTGGAGCCGAGCAGCCCCTCGGTCATGCTCGGCTTGTCCACCGTCACCGGATCGGGGTGCCACTCAAAGGAGTTGGGCACCAGCACCTCGAGCGCGCTGGGCTCGCAGCGCACGTCGAACACCCTGCCGTGCAGCGGCTCGCCGTCCACCTGGGCCGGGGGCTCCTCGTCGAACTCCACGCGAATGCGGGAGAACGGCGCGATCTCCACCGCGTCGGNNCCGGCGTGCATGCCAAAGCGCGCGCCGGTGAACAGCGCGAGCGTCGCGGCCCTGCCCGGGATGCGCACGTTGCGGCAGAGATCCAGCCTGCCGTCGACGGGGGAGGCCTCCGGGCACACCCTGAACCCACCGCCGTAGGTAGGGCCCACCTGGCAGGCAAAGATGATCTCCCGGCCCTCCTTGCGCGGGCCGCCGTCCACACGCATCTCGTAGTGCCAGCCGTCGCTGTGCTCGGAGAGGATGCGGTAGCCGCTTTTGGCGAACAGTCTGGTACCGGCGAGGCCGTTCTTGGTGCGCGTGCCCATGGTGTCCAGGGCGATGGCGNCGTCCAGGCCGANGGAGCATGTCTCGCAGAAGTACTCGCCGTTGACCTCGCCCAGGTCCAGCGCCACGGGGGTCCCGTTGGTCACCTGGCCGAGGCTCGCCATGGGGTCGTTGAGGGCCATGNGNAGGGTGCGNCCGTANTCGTTGCCCGACCNCNTGGGTATGATGCCCAGGCGCGGGCGCTTGGGTTTGGGCACCGCCATGAGGCCGTTCACCACATCATGGATCACGCCGTCGCCGCCNAGGGCGATCACCGTTTCGTTGNCGGCCGCCTTGGACGCGTGCCTGCGGGCGTCCCCGGGCTTCTCGGTGCGCACCACCTTGAAGCCGGAGGTGGCGTTGTCGTAGCNGTGGAGGAACCGCTCCACGAAGTCCACTGCGCCGGCCCCCTTGCCGCTGTGGGCGGCGGGGTTGGCGATCACGAGGGTGCGTCCGAGTCTGCTCTGGGTCATGGTTGCTCCGGGTCGGTGGGCCGAGTGTTGCGCCGGTGGCACACGCCCCATGCTACCCGTCTGCGCCGTCTCTGCCGGGCGGGTTTGCCCGGGCGCCCGGAAAAGGCGGCCTGGCATGTCTTGCGTGGGCGCCGCGGCGTGTGACGTGTGACAGCGGTGCCTGGCCCATCTGTCACTCGCTCTATTGCGCTGCTGATGGGACGGGAAGGCTGTGGCTGCCGTCGGGGGGGGGCGGGTGCCTCCGTCCTCCACAGTTGGGACAAAAGTGCCCGACCATTGGGACAAAAGTGTCCGGGTGTTGGGACAGCCGGGCCACGAGAAAGGGCGCCCCGCTGCCGGGACGCCCTGGGTCTGTCGTATGGAGCGGGCGACGGGAGTCGAACCCGCCTCATCAGCTTGGAAGGCTGAGGTTCTACCGATGAACTACGCCCGCAAACACAAGCAGTATAGCCTACGGCGGGCCGCGTGGGCCCATGAAGGGCAGAGCGGGCGCCGGGCCATGGACCCGACGCCCGTGCGTCTTCTGGTCGGGGCGACTGGATTCGAACCAGCGACCCTCTGCTCCCAAAGCAGATGCGCTACCAAGCTGCGCCACGCCCCGTCAGGTCCATGAGTATAGCGCGGCCGCCGGCGCCCGGCCGCCGTATCCATCCTGTTACCGGAAGCCGGGCGCTGCCGCGGGCCCATTTGACCCCTCCTTATGCTCAGATAAGCGTTTGCCAGGCCCCAAGCCTTGCTTCGAGAGGAGCCCCATGTCTTATACAGAGCGTGTCGTCGGCGNGCTCANGACCCGCTACGCCGACCAGCCCGAGTTCGTCCAGGCCGCCACNNAGGTCCTGGAGTCCATCGAGCCCGCCGTCTCCGCCCACCCCGAGTACGAGGCCACCGGCCNGCTCGAGCGCATCGTGGAGCCCGAGCGCGTGGTCATGTTCCGCGTGCCGTGGACAGACGATGACGGCAAGGTCCAGGTCAACCGCGGCTTCCGCGTGGAGTACAACAGCGCCATCGGCCCCTACAAGGGCGGCCTGCGCTTCCACCCGTCCGTGAACCTCGGCATCCTCAAGTTCCTTGGCTTCGAGCAGATCTTCAAGAACGCCCTCACCGGCCTGCCCATGGGCGGCGGCNAGGGCGGCGCCGACTTTGACCCCAAGGGCAAGTCTGACCGCGAGGTCATGGCCTTCTGCCAGTCGTTCATGACCGAGCTCCAGCGCCACATCGGTCCCGACACCGACGTGCCCGCCGGCGACATCGGCGTNGGCGGCCGCGAGATNGGCTACNTCTTCGGCCAGTACAAGCGCATCCGCGACCAGTTCTCCGGTGTGCTCACCGGCAAGGGCCTCTCCTTCGGCGGCTCGCTCTGCCGTACCCAGGCCACCGGTTACGGCCTCGTCTACTTCGTCGACACCCTGCTCGCCGACAAGGGCGACTCCCTCGAGGGCAAGACCGTGGTGGTCTCCGGCGCCGGCAACGTGGCCATCTACGCTATCGAGAAGGCACAGGCCCTCGGCGCCGCCGTGGTCACCTGCTCCGACTCCTCCGGCTGGGTCCACGACCCCGACGGCATCGACGTGGAGCTCCTCAAGGACGTCAAGGAGCGCCGCCGCGAGCGCCTCACCGCCTACGTGGAGGCCCGTCCCGGCGCCACCTACCACGAGGGCCGCGGCGTATGGTCCGTGCCGTGCGACGTCGCGCTGCCCTGCGCCACCCAGAACGAGCTCCTCATCGACGATGCCGAGGCCCTCGTGGCCAGCGGCTGCAAGGTGGTGGGGGAGGGGGCCAATATGCCCACCACCCTCGACGCCACCCAGTACCTCATCGCCAACGGAGTGGCCTTCTGCCCCGGCAAGGCGGCCAACGCCGGCGGCGTGGCGGTCTCGGGCCTCGAGATGAGCCAGAACTCCGAGCGCCTCTCCTGGACCTTCGAGGAGGTGGACTCCCGCCTCAAGGGCATTATGGAGAACATCTACGCCACCGCCTCGGCGGCGGCCGAGGCGGCCGGCGCCCCCGGCAACCTCGTGGTGGGCGCCAACTGCGCCGGCTTCCTCAAGGTGGCCGACGCCATGTACGCCCAGGGCATTGTTTAGGCCTGCGCAGACAAGGACGTTTCCTCAGCGCCCCTATCCGTCTGAAAGCGGATAGGGGCGCCCTCAATCGCTTTCAGGCACAGGGGTTCGCGCGGGGCTCGGGAGCGCAGGGGCTCTGGGGGCCGCTCTGCTAGAATGCCCTTGCATGCGGGCGTGGCGGAACTGGCATACGCGCTGGATTTAGGTTCCAGTGGACCCTGTCCATGGAGGTTCGAGCCCTCTCGCCCGCACCATCTGCGCACCCGGCCCCCGGCGCTTACCGGGGGCCCGCCGCGGCCGGGGCCCTTTGTGGAGCGGCCGCCCCTTTTTTGACGTTGGCGTCCACTTGGCGCACAATGTACCTCCGTGAAGCTAGGTGCATTCTGGCACCCGGGTAGCCGCATGGCGCGGCAAAGACTTTTCAGGAGGAACGTTGAACATCACCGTCACCGCAGGGGATCCCGTCGATTCCAAGCTTTCCGCAGATGTCACCATCCCCGCCGACGACGTGAACAAGGCCGTCGCCAAGGCCTATAAGGACATTGCCAAGCGCTACAACTTCCAGGGCTTCCGCAAGGGCCGCGCCCCGCGCCCCGTCATCGACGCCGCCGTGGGCCGCGAGGCCGTGATGGCCGACGCCACCAACGCGCTGCTCTCCGCCGCCGAGCCCCTCGTGCTCAACGAGCTCGACGTCGTGCCCGTGGGCGACGTTGACTTCNGCGAGGACCTCGAGTCCGCCCTGGAGAAGCAGGACTACACGGTGAAGGTCACCGTCAACCTCATCCCCGAGGCCGAGCTCAGCCCCTACGACCCCGTCGCCATCTCTATGCCCCCNGCGGACGCCACCACCGCCGAGATCGACCAGCAGCTCGACGTCCTCATGGGCTACCAGGCACGCTTTGAGGACGCCGACGGCGACCANGNCGTGGTCTCGGGCGACTTCGTGAACGTGGACGTCGAGGACATCGAGAACGGCGAGCGTCTCGCCGGCGAGAACCGCATGCNCGCCACCGAGGCCGGCATGCTCCCCGAGGCCCTCGAGGAGGCCCTCGTGGGCATGAAGCCGGGTGACGAGAAGGAGGTCGAGTTCACCCAGGGCGAGGGCGACGNCGNCCAGACCGNCAAGATCAAGGTCAAGGTCAACGACATCAAGGTCAAGGTCGTGCCCGAGCTCACCGACGACTTCGCCAAGGACGTCTTCGGCTTCGACGGCCTCGACGCCCTGCGCGACGCCGTGTCCATCGAGATCAAGGGCGACAAGGACCGCAACCTGCCCGCCCTCAAGGAGGAGCGCGCCGTCACCGAGCTCGAGAAGCGCCTCGAGATGGAGACCGTGCCCGAGGACTACGTCAAGCAGGTCCACGACGAGATCGCCCGCCAGTTCGTCTNCGACCTCCANGCCCAGGGTCAGACGGTGGACTCCNTCCTCCAGATGCGCCACATCACCATCGACCAGCTCCTGGCCGACCTCCAGCTCCAGGCCACCGAGCACGCCCGTCAGTCCATCGCCCTCGACGCCCTGGCCAGGCACCTCGCCATCGAGGTCACCGACGACGACGTCAAGGCCGAGTTCTCCGACGTCTACGACTCCGACAAGGCCGTGAAGAAGGCCATGAAGGAGTTCGCCGAGTCGGGCCAGATGCCCGCCGTGCGCCAGACCATCCGTCGTTCCAAGGCCGTCTCCTGGCTGCTCGACAACNCCCAGGTGACCGAGGTCNNCGAGNTTGCCGAGAAGCGCGCCAACAACTAAGACAGTCCCGGTCATGGCGGTCGGGGGCCCCGGTCCGGGGCGCCCGACCGCCTTATCGGGNGGAAAGGTGCGACATGACCCACAGGCCCACCAACATCCCGAACATCCCCTACGTCATCGAGCAGACCCCCCGCGGGGAGCGCNCNTNCGANATCTACAGCCGCCTGCTCAACGACCGCATCGTGTTCCTCGGCGAGCAGGTGGACCCCAACTCCGCCAACCTGGTGATCGCCCAGCTCCTGCACCTCGAGAGTCAGGATCCGGACAAGGACATCGCCCTCTACATCAACTCGCCGGGCGGCGACATCTACTCCGGCCTGGGCATCATCGACACCATGAACTACATCAAGCCGGACGTCTCCACCATCTGCGTGGGCATGGCCGCCTCCATGGGCGCCATGATCCTGGCCTCCGGCGCCAAGGGCAAGCGCTTCGCGCTACCCAACTCCATGGTACTCATCCACCAGCCCTCCAGCGGCGTCCAGGGCCAGCAGACCGACATCCGCATCGTGGCCGAGGAGACCAGCTACCTGCGCAGGCACCTCAACCAGATGCTCTCCGACGCCACGGGCCAGCCCTTCGACCGCATCGAGGCCGACACCGAGCGCGACAACTACATGCGCGCCCAGGAGGCCCTCGAGTACGGGCTCGTCGACAAGGTCATCACCAGCCGCGCAGACGCGAGCGAGGACTAGCCTATGAGCGACTTCGAGAAGGGCAACGGTGACGGCGAGCTGCACTGCTCGTTCTGCGGCAAGAGCCGCGACCAGGTGGACAAGCTCATCCAGGGGCCCGACGGCGTCTACATCTGCGACGAGTGCGTGGAGACCTGCTCCGACATCATCAACGAGGCCGAGCAGCTCGACGGCCCGGAGTCCCCGGCCGGCATGCTCATCGACGAGATGCCCACCCAGAACGAGATCTACGACGAGCTGTCCCAGTACGTCATGGGGCAGGAGGACGCCAAGCGCGCCATGGCGGTGGCCGTGTACAACCACTACCGCCGCATCATGACGGGCGCCCCCGNCACCGCCCCGGCGGACGACCGCCTGTCCTTTGGCGCGGCGGCCGCGGCCGACGACGGCGAGGGCGAGGTGGAGCTCGCCAAGAGCAACANCCNGCTTNTGGGGNCCACCGGCACCGGCAAGACGCTCCTCGCCCAGACCCTCGCGCGGTTCCTCGAGGTGCCCTTCGCCATCGCCGACGCCACCACCCTCACCGAGGCCGGCTACGTGGGCGAGGACGTGGAGAACATCCTGCTCAAGCTCATCAACGCCGCCGACGGCGACGTCGAGCGCGCCCAGGTGGGCATCGTCTACGTGGACGAGATCGACAAGNTCGCACGCAAGGCGGAGAACTTCTCCATCACCCGCGACGTCTCGGGCGAGGGCGTGCAGCAGGCCCTGCTCAAGATCCTCGAGGGCACGGTGGCCTCGGTGCCTCCCCAGGGCGGCCGCAAGCACCCCCAGCAGGAGCTCATCCAGATCGACACCACCAACATCCTGTTCATCTGCGGCGGTGCCTTCGTGGGCCTCGACAAGATCGTGGCCGACCGCATCGGCAAGAAGGGCATCGGCTTCGGCTCCGACCTAGGCACCCGTACGGAGGAGTCCGAGGACGAGCTCATGGCCCAGGTGAGCCCCCAGGACCTGCACAAGTTCGGCCTCATCCCCGAGTTCATNGGCNGCATCCCCGTGGTCACCAACACNAAGGATCTCNCGGAGTCCGACCTCGNGGACATCCTCACCGAGCCCAAGAACGCCCTGGTGAAGCAGTACCGGCGGATGTTCGAGATCGAGGGGGTCCAGCTCGACTTCGAGCCCGACGCCCTGACCGAGATCGCCGCCAAGTCCCTCGAGCGCGGCACCGGCGCCCGCGGCCTCAGGGCCATCTGCGAGGCGACCCTCCAAGACACCATGTTCGACATCCCCTCCGAGCCCGACGTCGTGCGCGTCGAGGTCACCAAGGAGTCCGTCGACGGCCTCGAGCAGCCCCGCCGCATCTCGGCCGAGACGGCCCGCCACCTGGCGGGTTAGGGCGTCCACACCGCATCGCACCCGGGGCGGCCTCCCGCAGGACGGGGGAGGCCGCCCCTGCCACCTAATGTCGAGCACAGAGAGAAAGGCACCCACCATGGAACGTCCCTGCGCCTGGAACCGCTACGACGACAGGCAGCTCGCCGACCTAGAGTCCCTCGCCGCCGACTACCGCACCTTCATCTCGGAGAACAAGACCGAGCGCGAGTGCGTGGCCGCCTCCGTGCGCCTGGCCGAGGCCGCCGGCTACACCGACCTCGCCGACGCCGTGGCCGCCGGCCGCGCCGTCAAGCCGGGCGACCGCCTCTACGTGAACACCCGCGGCAAGGCCCTCACGCTGTTCTGCGTGGGCACCGAGCCCATCGAGGCCGGCATGGACATCCTGGGCGCCCACGTGGACTCCCCGCGCCTGGACGTCAAGCAGAACCCTGTGTACNAGAAGGCCGACCTCGCCTTNCTCGACACCCACTACTACGGCGGCCTCAAGGCCAACCTCTGGGTGGCCACGCCCCTGGCCATCCACGGCGTCGTGGCCAAGAAGGACGGCTCCGTGGTGCCCGTGGTCGTGGGCGAGGACCCCGCCGACCCGGTGTTCTGTATCTCCGACATCCTCATCCACCTCGCCCAGGAGCAGATGAAGAAGCCCATGGCCGAGGCCGTGGAGCACGAGAAGCTCGACGTCATCGTGGGCGGCCGGCCCCTCGTGGACGGCTCCGGCGACGATGACGACGCCAAGGGAGAGGCTGTCAAGGGCCTGCTGCTCCAGATCCTCGGCGACCGCTACGGNATCGAGGAGGAGGACCTCCTGTCCGCCGAGCTCGAGGTGGTCCCGGCCGGCCCCGCCCGCGATATGGGCTTCGACCGCTCCATGATTCTGGGCTACGGCCACGACGACCGCGTGNGCGCCTACACGTCCCTCCGCGCCATGCTCGACGTCGAGGCGCCGCGCCGCACCTCCGCCTGCCTGCTCGTGGACAAGGAGGAGATCGGCTCCGTGGGCGCCACCGGCATGGACGCCCTCTACTTCGAGAACGCCGTCGCCGAGCTCATGGAGCTCGCCGGCGAGGGCGGGTCGCTGCGCCTGCACCGCGCNCTGGCCAACTCCCGCATGCTCTCGAGCGACGTCTCCGCGGGCTTCGACCCGGCCTACGCCGACCGCTTCGAGGAGAAGAACTCCGCGTTCCTCGGGCGCGGCCTCTGCTTCAACAAGTACACGGGGTCNCGCNGCAAGAGCGGCTCCAACGACGCCGACGCCGAGTACGTGGCCCAGGTGCGCGCCATCATGGACGGCGCCGACGTGGCGTTCCAGACCTGCGAGCTCGGCCGCGTGAACGCGGGCGGCGGCGGCACCATCGCCTACCTCATGGCCCACTACGGCATGGACGTCATCGACTCCGGCGTGGCCGTGCTGTCCATGCACTCCCTCTGGGAGGTCGTCTCCAAGGCCGACGTCTTCGAGGCCTACCGCGGCTACAAGGCGTTCCTGGAGTGCCCGGAGGCCTAGGCCCCGGTCCCTCCCGCACCGCCTGCATCCCTGCAGGGCCAGGCCCCGCCCGCCGTCCCGGCAGGTGGGGCCTTCTCGGCCCGCGACCGAAAGGAGCGCCCGTGCGCGCCGCGTCACCCAACCTGAAGGTCTCGTCCGACGTCACCCGGCAGACCCTCCGCCACTACTGGGCCGTCACCGCCAGGCACCTGCCCTGGTTCGTGGGCGCGGTGCTCTCGAGCCTGGGGTTCGTGTTCTTCCTCTCCTACATGAACCCGTACCTCATGGGCCTCGTGATCGACCGCGTGAGCGAGGGGCGAACGGCCGCCGCCGACGTCCTGCCGGTGTTCGGACCGGTCATGGCCGCGCTGGTGGCCGTGAACGCCGTGGGCCAGGCCTGCTCCAAGCTGCAGGACTACTTCACCGCCAAGGTCGAGATCCTGGCCACCTACGACCTCACCACCCAGGCCTTCGACACACTCTCCAACCAGTCCATGACGTTCTACGCCAACCGGTTCGGCGGGTCGCTCGTCTCCCAGGTGCAGCGCTTCTGCGGCGCCTACACCACCCTCATGGACTGCCTGCAGTACGCCGTGATCCCCATCTGCTCGGCCGTGGTGTTCACCATCGGCCTGCTGGCGGCGGAGGTCCCGGTGTACGTGTGCGTGCTCTCGCTGTTCCTCGTGGTCTACGTGTGCGTGNTCTACCGGCTCTACAGCCGCATCCTGCCGGCTAATGCAGAGGCCGCGGCGGCGGGCAACCGGCTCTCGNGCCAGCTGGCCGATGCCGNCACCAACATCATNGCCGTCAAGACGAGCGGCCGCGAGGACTACGAGCGTGGGCGCTTCGACGACGCCAGCCGCGAGGTGCGCGCCGCCGACTCCCGCCGCATGCGCGCCAACATCCGCTGCGGCGCTGCCACGNGCTCCATCATCGTGCTCATCATGGCCGCGTGCACGGTGTTCGTGGCGGGCGGCAACGCGTGNTTCGGCGTCACGCCGGGCGTGCTCGTGATGATGTTCAACTACACCTACAGCCTCACCATGCAGTTCAACCGCCNGTCGTCCACCTTCNCCACGCTCAANCGCGCCTTCNGCGACGCCTACGACCTCACGGTGGCCCTGGGCGAGCCGCTGCTCGTGGCCGACGCCCCCGGCGCGCCGGCCCTCGAGGTGACCGAGGGGNCCATCGACTTCGAGGGCGTCACGTNCCACTACCCTGACGCCGANGACGAGGACCGCGTCTTCTCGGACTTCACGCTCCACGTGCCCGCCGGCCAGCGGGTGGGCCTCATGGGCCGCAGCGGCTCGGGCAAGACGACACTCACCACGCTGCTCCTGCGCCTGGCCGACCTCCAGGGCGGCCGCATCCTCATCGACGGCCAGGACGTCTCGGCGGCGGCCCAGGCGAGCCTGCGCCGCTCCATTTCCTACGTGCCGCAAGAGCCGCTGCTGTTCCACCGCAGCATCCGCGACAACATCGCCTACGGGTGCCCTGATGCCNCCGACGAGGAGGTGCGCGCCGCCGCCGAGCGCGCCAACGCGCTNGAGTTCATCGACCGCCTTCCCCAGGGCATGGACACCATGGTGGGGGAGCGTGGCGTCAAGCTGTCGGGCGGTCAGCGCCAGCGCGTGGCCATCGCCCGCGCCATCCTCACCGACGCGCCCATCCTCGTGCTAGACGAGGCCACGAGTGCCCTGGACTCCGAGAGCGAGAGGCTCATCCAGGAGGCCCTGGCCACGCTCATGGAGGGGCGCACGAGCATCGTCGNCGCGCNTCGCCTGTNCACCGTGGCGAGCCTGGACCGCATCGTGGTGCTGCAGGACGGGAAGGTCGTGGAGGACGGCACGCACGGGGAGCTCGTAGGGGCCGGCGGCGCCTACGAGATGCTGTGGGACCGCCAGACCGGCGCGTTCCTCGACGAGGAGGGGGACGGCCAGTGATGGACAGGGTGACGGTCTATACGGATGGGTCGAGCCGCGGCAACCCGGGCCCCGGAGGCTACGGGGCCGTGCTGCTCTTTGNGGACGCCGCGGGCGTGGAGCACCGGCTGGAGCTCTCCCAGGGCTTCCGGCGCACGACGAACAACCGCATGGAGATGATGGCCGCCGCCGCCGCCCTCGAGGCGCTCAAGCGCCCCTGCGAGGTGGAGCTCCACAGCGACTCCCAGTACCTCGTGAACGCCCATGAGAAGGGGTGGATCCGCGGCTGGCAGCGCAACGGCTGGAAGACGGCCTCCAAGAAGCCCGTGAAGAACGTGGACCTGTGGGAGCGCCTCATCGCCGCCGAGAGGCCGCACAACGTACGCTACGTCTGGGTGAAGGGCCATGCCGGCCACGAGCNCAANGAGCGGTGNGATCAGCTGGCGGTCTCGGCGGCCACGGGCTCCGGCCTGGCGGACGACAAGGGCTTCGAGGCCTGACGCCCCGGGACCCCTCTCTCGACACCTGAACGCGAACAGGGGCGACCTTCTTCGCACCTTCACCGCACCTGAACGTGGGTAGGGGCGATTTCGGCGTCCCTGAACACGGTTGGGGGCAGATTTCGACGCCGGTCCGCCGGGGGAGTCGCCCCCAACCGCGTTCAGGTGCGGAGAGGAGGAACCGCCTGCTGCCGGCACCCGCCGGCCCGGGCCCATGCCGCTTGGGCCTGGTTACCCACCGCTCGCCGTCTGAATTGAATCGGTTCAAATCTGTGGTGTCCCCCTGCTGTACATTCATGGAGTCANATTTGAACCGNTTCAAAAANCGACGGCGCCGGGATGCCGGCCCGTATGGGGGGGGAGGGCCCATGGCCATCGGAATATCGCTCTATCCCGAGCACGCCTCCTTCGAGCGCAACGCCGCCTATGTGGAGCGGGCTGCGGCCCACGGGTGCACCCGCGTCTTCAGCTGCCTGNTTTCCGCCGAGGGCGACCGCGCGTCGCTGGCGGGGGAGTTCTCGGCCCTCTCCCGGGTGTGCCACGACCACGGCATGGAGGTCGTCCTCGACGTCGCACCGGCCGTCTTCTCCCGTGTGGGTGCCAGACCCGACGACCTCTCGTTCTTCGCCGAGGCCGGCGCCGACGGCATCCGGCTCGACGAGGGCTTTGGCGGCCCTGACGTCGCGGCCATGACCGCCGATCCCCACTGCCTCGTCGTCGAGCTCAACGCCTCCACCGCCGACGGCTCCCTCGAGGCCGCCCTCGCCTGCGGTGCCGACAAGGGCCGGCTCCAGGCCTGCCACAACTTCTTTCCGCAGCGCTATACCGGCCTCGGCCTCGACTTCCTCGTCCGCGAGAGCGCCCGTGCCAAGGACGCCGGCGTGAGGCTCGCCGCCTTCGTCTCCAGCTCGGCCCCCAGCGCCTTCGGCCCCTGGCCCGGCGCGGACGGCCTGCCCACCCTCGAGATGCACCGCGGCCTCCCGGTCTCGTTCCAGGCGCGCCACCTGTACGCCCTCGGGCTCGTGGACGACCTGCTCGTCTCCAACTGCTTCGCCACCGACGACGAGCTCGCCGCCCTCGCGGCTGCCCGGCCCGGCACCGTGGCCATGGCCGTGGCCCCGGTCCCCTCCGTGGGCGACGCCGAGCGCGACGTGCTCGCCTTCGCCCACCGCGTCCGCGGCGACCTCTCCCCCTACCTGTTCCGCAGCACCGCCTCGCGCGTCGTCTTCGCCGACCGCGACTTCCCGGCCCACGACACCCGCGACCTCGAACCCGGCGACGTCGTGGTGGTCAACGAGCGCGGCGGCCGCTACAAGGGCGAGCTCCAGGTCGTGCGCCGCCCCATCCCCAACGACGGCACCCGCAACGTCGTCGCCACCGTCGAGGACTCGGAGGCCCGTCTCCTGGACTGCCTCGACTCCTGGGTCCCGTTCACGTTCGTCGAGGAGGCATAGCCATGGCAAACGGCAACGGCGTCAAGGTCGTCACCATCGGTGGAGGCTCCAGCTACACCCCGGAGCTCGTGGAGGGGCTTATCCTCCGGCACGACCGCCTGCCCGTCTCCGAGCTCGTGCTCGTGGACGTCCCCGAGGGCGAGGAGAAGCTCGAGACCGTGGGCGCCCTAGCCCGCCGCATGGTGGAGCACGCCGGCGTGCCCATGAGGGTCGCCACCACCCTCGACCGCCGCCGCGCCCTCGAGGGGGCGGACTTCGTCACCACCCAGATTCGCGTGGGGCGTCTCCCGGCCCGCATCCTCGACGAGCGCATCCCGCTCTCCCACGGCATCATGGGNCAAGNGACNAACGGCGCCGGCGGCATGTTCAAGGCCTTCCGCACCATCCCCGTGATCCTGGGGTTCGTCCGCGACATCCAGGAGCTCTGNCCCGATGCCTGNATGGTCANCNTCTCAAACCCGNCNGGCATGATCGAGGAGGCCGTCCTCACCCAGACGGACTTCCAGCGCGCCATCGGCCTCTGCAACNTGCCGGNGAACATGCGCGCCGGCATAGCCGCCATCATGGGCGTGGGCGAGGACCGCCTCGAGCTCAGGCTTCAGGGCGTCAACCACTTCGTCTTCGCCACCGACGTCCTCGTGGACGGCCGCTCCGTCATGGACGAGGCCGTGGNGCGCTACGCCANCATCGCCGACGACGAGACGCTGGCCATGAACAACTTCGCGGCCAAGCCCTACTCGCCNGAGTTCATCCGCGGCATCCGCGCCATCCCGTGCCCCTACCACGACTACTACTTCCACACCGCCGAGCAACTCGCCGAGGAGCTGGACGAGTTCCGGACCGGCAACGTCCGCGGCGAGGTGGTGGGCCGCCTCGAGGAGACGCTCTTTGCGACCTACCGCGACGTGCGCCTCGACGTGAAGCCTCCCGAGCTCGCCCAGCGCGGCGGGGCCCGCTACAGCGACGNCGCCTGCGACTTGCTCGCCTCCATCCACAGCGGCGCCGGCGACATCCAGTACGTGGACGTCCGCAACCGCGGGTGCATCGCCGACCTGCCCTACGACAGCGCCGTGGAGGTGGCCTGCCGCATCACGGCCGACGGGGCCGAGCCCCTGGCAACCGGGCGCCTCANCCCTCGCATCGCCGGCCCGGTCCACATGATCANGGGNTTCGAGCGCCTCGTCGTGGAGGCCGCCGGCACCGGCGACCGCGACCTCGCCGTGGCCGCCCTCGCCCAGAACCCGCTCTGCCCCACGGAGTCGACGTCCGTCGCCGTCGTCGACGAGCTTCTCCGCGCCCACGGGGAGTACCTCCCGCAGTTCTCCCGGTAGGGGAGGGCGCGCCCCGCCGTGAACCAACGGTCTGCCGCGGCCGGCCGATGAGAGGCCAGGGCCTTGGCCCACGACCATGAAAGGACCCGCCACGACCAACATCCTCCTCGTGTGCTCCGCAGGCATGTCCACGAGCATGCTCGTGAAGAAGATGGAGCAGGAGGCGGAGAGGCGCGGNGTCGAGGCNCGCATCCGGGCCGTCGCCGANGCCAAGGCCGCCGAGAACGTGGGCGAGGCCGACGTGATGCTGCTCGGCCCCCAGGCGCGCTTCATGCTCGACAAGATGCGCGTCCTTGCCGGCGACACCCCGGTGGACGTCATCGACATGCGCACCTACGGCGCCATGAACGGCGCCNCCGTCCTCGACCANGCCCTCGCCCTTATCGGCTAGGCGACCGGACCCAAGGAGGTATCCCATGGCATCGCCCATGAAGGGGTTCATGAACTGGATGGGGACCAAGTTCATGCCCATCGCCACCCGCATCGGCAACCAGCGTCACCTCGTGGCCATCCGCGACGGCTTCATCTCCATCATGCCCGTGACCATGGTGGGCTCCATCGCCGTTCTGCTCAACGTCTTCTTTCGCGACCTGCCCGCCATGTGGTGGGGCGAGGGCAACGCCTTCACCGAGGCCTGTGCCCAGCTCATCTCCATTAACGGCTTCGTGTGGAATGGCTCGCTCGCCATTCTCGGCCTGTGCTTCACGTTCTCCCTCGGGTACCACCTCTCGCGGTCCTACGGGGTCAACGCCATCGCCGGCGGCGTCATAGCCCTGTCGGCAGTCGTGTGCACGATGAACCTCGCGCCGGCCTTTTCCTACGTGCTGCCCGAGGTGGGCGCCGACGCCGTGCCCGCGCTGCAGGCAGCCGGCCTCGCCGTGACGGAGGCCGACGGCGCCGTGAGCCTGGCGGTCACCGGCGCAGGCATGATCTCCACGGAGCTTACGAGCGCCACGGGCCTGTTNACTTGCCTGATCNTTGGCATGGTGTCCACCATGATCTATGTGGAGCTCACGCTCAAGAAGATCACCATCAAGCTCCCCGAGAACGTTCCGCCCGCCGTGTCCAACGCCTTCACGNCCATCATCCCCGGCTGCCTGGCCATCTACGTCTGCGCCATCGTCACCCAGGTGTGCGTGAACCTCACGGGCGAGTACCCCAACGCGGTCATCAGCGAGATGATCCAAAAGCCGCTTTTGGGCATGAGCCAGAGCTTCTTCGCCGTCGTCCTCACCAACTTCCTCATGCAGCTGTTCTGGTTCTTCGGCATCCACGGCTCCAACGTCATGGCGCCCATCACCGAGGGCATCTACACCCCGGCCCTGCTCGAGAACCTCCAGGTGTNGAACGCCACCCACGACGTCTCCCAGATGCCCTACCTGTGGACCCGCGGCTCCTTTGACGCCTACACCATGATGGGCGGCTCCGGCATCACCCTCGGCCTGCTCATCGCTGTGTTCGCCTTCTCGCGCCGCGAGGACTCTCGCACCATCGCCAAGCTCTCTGCCCCCNTGGGCGTCTTCAACATCAACGAGCCTGTGGTCTTTGGCATGCCCATCGTCTTGAACCCGCTCTACCTCATCCCCTGGCTGCTCGTGCCCGTGGTTGCCACGGTCGTGGCCTACCTCTTCACCGCTNCCGGCATCATTCCGCCCGTCTTCATCCAGGTGCCTTGGATCATGCCCGTGGGCCTCTATGCCTTCTTCGCCACGGGAGGAAACGTCATCGCAGGCCTTGTGGCCCTGCTCAACCTCGCCATCTCCTTTGCCATCTGGACGCCGTTCGTGCTCCTTGCCAACCGTGACGCCGCCGCCGAGGCCGCGGCGGAGGAGAAGTTCGACCAGTAGCGACGCACTGACACTGTGCGAAGCCGTATCAGCATTGTGTGACGGGGCGGGCGCTCGCGGGTGCCCGCCCCCTGAGAGAGGAGGCCCCATGGGCAAGCGCTCGTGGTCTGCGTTCGTCGTGGTCGTCGGCATGCTCTTTGTGCTGGCCTCCGCCGCCTTCGCCCCTGCAGGCACGACCGATGCGCCCCTTTTGGTGGGCGGTCTTGTCGTTGCGGCCGCGGGCGCCGCTTTCATGGTCCGCGCCCCGCGCCGCCTTCGCGCCGGCTCTCGNTCNGGGAGNTCGGCATGAGGGTGCAGCGGGCGGTTGCCGCCNCTCCCGAGCGCGTCTTTGCGCTGATCGAGCGCTCCGTTGCCGCCGACATGGAGCAGGCGGGGCGTAAGCCGGGGCCTGCGGGCATCCGTCGGGGAACCGCCTACACCAAGTCCATGCGTACCAAGCTGGGCGCTTCGCGTTCGGTCAAGGTGCGGGTGGAGGCCTTTGACGCCCCGCACCTGTACGAGGCGTCCTTCACGAGCGCGGACGGCGTCAACCGGGTGCGCTACGAGGTGGAATCCGCAGGAGGCGGCGCTCTGGTCTCCTACGAGGAGTCCTTTGAGGCCCCCACGAGGCTGGGCTCGCTCAACGGCCGCATTATGCAGCGCCTATACGCCCACCGGGCCAAGCGACGCATGAACGCCCTGCTCGACGTTATGGAGGCCCAGCTGGCCGCCGAGTGAAACCGACGCCTGAAAACAGAGANGAGTAAACTTAACGGCATCGGGACCCACCTTATCCTCGGCCTTTTTCTTAGACCTGTCGGTGTCCTGTGCCTCCTGGTTGCCCGAGACGCCCTCCAGGGCCCCTACCCGCTCCTCGAGGGCGGCCACACGGGCTTTGAGATCGGCTGTGTTTCCGGCGCCCGAGCACCCGGCAAGGACGATAAGGGCCGCGGCGGAAAGAGCCGTTAAAGCGGCCTTTGGCTTGCTCATCATAGTTTTCCTTATAACTGCCTGATATTTAACGGTCAAAGGAAACCAAAGGTTCGCATCGCNGNGCATCCAGCGTTGTCCGGGCGTTTGTTCTGAGAGGTGGCAGCAAGANTNTCGCTGGTAGTCCCCAGCACAATANTTTTCGCGGCGAAAATATACTCCCTGCGTGTGACAAAACAACCTGGTACCTTGTCNCAGTNNGGTTCCGATACCACCGGCAATAAACAATAATCGTACGGTGTTGCGTCCATCGGCCTATCTTCTTCAAAAAGGGGTTGATGTCATGAGCATTACGCCGAACGATGTCGTTGTCTGCAGCGAGATTGTGTACGACCGCGAAGAAAAGAGCGGATTTCACTCTCTGCTGTTTGCGGTAACCGGAAACGAGCCCGTTATCGTCAACGAGAGCGCCTACAGGGTTCTTATGGAATGTCCCCGCGCCAGCAAGGTCTCTGCCATACAAAGCAATGTAAAGGCCGGTTATGGCAACCAGGACAGTAGGAGTATTGAGCAAGATGTCTTGGACTGCCTCGACCAGATGACCGCAATGNGGGTGGTCCGCAAGGTCTTACCCGATGGTCCGGACTTTGTCCATCTGACTGCAGACGACATTAGGGAGCTTCTGTCTTTCGATTGGGAGCGTTTCGACAAGGATGCTCCAAAGGATAACTTGCGCATTCGTTCCTGCAATTTTCCTGTATGCACGCTTTCAAGCCCCCTTGTGGCCCGGTCGATTCTATTTCGTGAGGACTTCGACTTTTTCCTGCTCAGGTCCGATATTGCGAGCAAAGTAGAGGGCTACGTTGTAACCAGGGCGACCGACGAGATTCTGAGCGGCTCAGTCGAGGTGCTGTGCTGCAACCTCCCTACCGGGGCCGTCGGCAAGGCCATTGAGACTGTTTTCTGCTTCTATGACAGATTCGCGAAGGTCCGAAGGCTCGTTGCCCTTTGCAGCTCAGAGGAACTCGATGGTTTGAGCCGGGTGGGCATGCCTTCCTCTGACTTGAAGATTTGCGGTGTGCTCGAGGTGCCCAACAATTGCGGCGATGGCGGCTCTTTGTTCTTGGTCGTCGCTTCTCGTCTTGAGAAGGCGTCATGAACCCCTACGTCGGTGTGGTGTCGTTCCCCCATCACGTCGCCTTTGACATCACTAATCGGTGCAACCTCCGTTGCTTGCATTGCTACAACAGTAGCGGCGAGAACTGTGTCATGAAAGACGAGATGGGAGACGGGGAGGTCTTAGACTTCGTTCGATCGGTTGCAGTCAAAAGGCCCTATAGCTTTTGCTTTTGCGGCGGAGAGCCGCTTCTCAGGGCCTCCCTTGTGATGGGGGCGCTTGAAGAGCTGCGGACAGGTAAAGTCAATGTCGGCCTTGTGACGAACGGGATGCTGCTTGATCGGGAGNTAGCTAGCGATCTCGAGAAGTGNGGTCTNNNTGGCATTCAGATTAGCCTCGATGGCAACAAAGGAAGCCATAACAGGCTCCGGGGCAACAAGGGTGCTTATGATGGTGCAATTCGCGCTATAGACAATGTGCTTCGCCATACAGACCTTCATTTGCAGATTGCTTTCTCTCCGACATCCTTTAATATATGCAATGTCGTAGAAGAAATTAAATTAATTGAGCAGTTGCTCCACGACAGTGGCCGCNTCGAGCGCAATTGGGCCGATCGGGTCGAACTCAGGGTCCAGCCTATGATGTTGCTTGGACGGGCAAGATGCCACAGCGATATAGTTCCTGACGCCGATCAGCATGACAGCTTAGTACGGAAAATCAGAAGACTGCAGAAAGGCTCTTTCGGCTGTTCTGTCTCCTTGATATGGGGTGATCCCGTGGACCACTTGGTCCGNTANGCTGATTCAAAGCGCTTGTCAACTCATGTCGCTGTGCACGCAAACGGCGATATTGTCGTGTCGCCATATCTGAATATGGTTGTCGGCAACGTCAAGAGGCACAGTTTGGCAGAGTACTGGGCCTCTGGTCTCAACTCGGTCTGGTCTCTGCCTTTTATCAGGTCGCAATGCTCCCGTATCTTGTGCACTCGCGATATGGATGAGGTTTCAAAGATTGATGGTGACCTGAATCAAGGCCATGGAACAGTGGTCGATCTTATTGATAAAAAGTAAAATAACTTGAATCAAGATAAAAGTGAACGAATGGAGAGAGCCATGGGAGAAGAACGCTATGGTCACGGAGTACTTGCGTCGTATCGTGCGCCGGCAATTGATTTCCTTGAGGGACCCAACGAGCGTGTTCGTCCTGGCGGAAGTATCGTCTACGATTACGATTATGTGCTCGGTCAGAACATTTTGATTGGTGTTACGGCCGCTATTGCATTTCAGGTTGTTAGTCTTCCGGAAGCCATTCCGAGCGTCTTGCCCTCTTTGCCTGAGGCAAAGATATGAATGTAGATTTCCTTATCCCTACCATCGTTTCGTTCATGGGTTTGTCCCTGGCACTCGCGGTCGCGCTGATCGGAAACGAGGGCTCTGTTTACCCCCACCTCGTTGCCCAGATCCCCATTCCCCTGAGAGGGGCGTTTGTGAAGCGCTTAGGCCGTGGGTTCGCTGTGATATGTGGCGGCNCCTGCCTTCTCATGCTCGACCGGTTGTTTCCTGCGCTCGCCATCNTCGAAATTCCCGCTCTTGTGGTGACGGTTGCCGGGGCCGCTNTCGTGCTCNTGACGATGGCCGGGGTTGGCCTCGTCCCCCGAAGCCCGAAGGGCCGTTAGGCGCTCACTTCGAAATACTGCGCCTGAAAGCGGTTCAGGGCGCCCTCCACCGCTTTCAGGTGACAAAGCAACCTNGTACCTTGTCAGGCCTCCTCGGAGCGCCCCAGCAGGGCCGGGTCGATGCCCGTGAACGACGGCTGCCAGGTGATGAGGTCGGGGAAGGTCGTGACCTCGCCCGAGGCCGGAACGCCCGCCTCGACAAGCTCCAACAGGTGCGAGGCCGCGTAGGTCCCGATGGCGCCCGTGGGCGGGCAGATGGTGGTGATGCGGGGGTAGAACAGCGACGCCAGGTCGAAGTAGTCGTAGCTCGCGTAGTTGAGGTCCTCGCCGATCACGAGCCCGCGCTCGGCTACGGCCTGGAGCGCCCCCTGGCCCATGCCGTAGTTGCAGCAGAACACGGTGTCGAGGCCGTGCCCCTCCACGAGGTCCACCAGGCCCGCGTACCCGCTCTCGCGCGAGTAGTCGCCCAGGTACACGGTGAGGCTCCCCTCCGGCAGCCCGGCCTCGGCCACGGCCTCTCGGACACCCTCGAGGCGCTCGGACGACACGTGCTCGTGCTGGGGGCCGGCGATGACGCCCAGGCGCNCGTGGCCGGCCCGCAGCATTTCGCGGGCCACCCGGCGCGCGCTNGCGCGGCTGTAGGCCACCACGGAGTCGACGCAGGGGGAGTCGTAGGGCGACGAGACCGAGATGACCGGGATGCCGGAGCGCTCCACGAGCCTGCCCGGCGACCAGGCAGCGTCGCCCTCGAACAGGACGATGCCGTCCACCTGCCGGTCGAGGAGCAGCCCGAGCTTCTGCTCGAAGACGGCCNGGTCGTTNCGGAAGCCAGCCAGCAGGATGATGTAGTTGCCCAACTCCATCTCCCGCTCGATGGCGGCGATGGCGCTCGTGGCGAAGTGGTTGAGCATGTTGTTGACGAGGAGGCCCACGGAGCGGCTCTTGCGGCTCCGGAGACTGCCCGCCAGCAGGTTGCGGTGGTAGCCGAGCTCGGCCACGGCCGCGTCGATGCTCTCCTTGGTGGCGTCCTTGACCCTCGCGCCGTTGAGGTAGCGCGACACCGTGCCCGTCGAGACGCCCGCGAGGGCCGCGACCTGCTGGATGGTGGCCATGGGCCCTCCCTGTGAAATCGGTCCGGGTGCCCTGCAATCATAGGACGGGGGAGGGCCCGCGGCGCCGGGGCGCGGCCGCCGGGCCCATGACGGGCCTGCGCACCGTGAATTCACCACAGGATTGTTGGTATGGGCCTTGAAAAGGTGAGGTGTGTCACGGTACCCTATCCAACGTGTGGGTCGGACGCCCGCACACAGTATCTGTCGGCCCCCGAGCATGCGATTTCAGACGTCGAGCAAGGGTTTATCCAACCGGTCGCTCTGCAGGCGAAGCCCATGACCATCGGGGCCNCGTGTTTTTGAAAGGGGTCCACCTTTGAGTGAGATTCAGAACTCGTCCGTCTTCTCGTTCGACGACGTCAGCGATGAGGAGATGAACAACCTCATCGACGGCACCATCACCGACTTCGACGAGGGCGACCTTGTGACGGGCACCGTCGTCAAGATCGAGCGCGACGAGGTCCTGCTCGACATCGGCTTCAAGTCCGAGGGCGTCATCCCCGTCCGTGAGCTCTCCATCCGCAAGGACGCCAACCCCGAGGACATCGTCGCCATGGGCGAGACCATCGAGGCCCTGGTCCTTCAGAAGGNGGACAAGGACGGCCGTCTCATCCTCTCCAAGAAGCGCGCCGAGTACGAGCGTGCCTGGAACCGCGTGGAGGAGGACTTCAACAACGGCCAGAACGTCGAGGGCGAGGTCATCGAGGTCGTCAAGGGCGGCCTGATCCTGGACATCGGCCTCCGCGGCTTCCTGCCCGCCTCCCTCGTCGACCTCCGTCGCGTCAAGGACCTCAACGCCTACCTCGGCACCCGCATCGAGGCCCGCGTCATCGAGATGGACCGCAACCGCAACAACGTGGTTCTGTCCCGTCGCGTCGTGCTCGAGGAGGCCCGCAAGGCCGANCGTTCCGAGATCCTCTCCAAGCTCCAGGCCGGCATGCGCCTCAAGGGCGTCGTGTCCTCCATCGTCGACTTCGGCGCCNTCGTCGACCTCGGCGGCATCGACNGCCTCATCCACATCTCCGAGCTCTCCTGGAACCACGTCAACCACCCCTCCGAGGTCGTCAAGGTCGGCCAGGAGGTCGAGGTGCAGGTTNTCGACGTCGACCTCAATCGCGAGCGCATCTCCCTCGNTCTCAAGCAGACCACCGAGGATCCCTGGCGCACCCTCGTCAAGAAGTACCCCGTGGGCGCCATCGTCGAGGGCCGCGGGACCNAGCTCGTGCCCTTCGGCGCCTTCGTCGACCTCGGCGACGGCATCGCGGGCCTGGTGCACATCTCCGAGATGGNGCGCCAGCACGTCGACACCCCCTCCCAGGTCACCAACGTCAACGAGACCGTGCAGGTCAAGGTCATGGAGATCGACCTCGACCGTCGTCGCATCTCCCTGTCCATGAAGGCCGCCGCCGAGACCCTCGGCTTCGAGGTNGAGGTCGCCCCGCTCGACAAGCCTGAGGACGAGGAGGTCGAGGCCGAGGTCGTGGAGGTCGACGAGGACTAACCCGTCGCTCCCCGAGCCCAGCTCCGAGCCTTTGNAGCGCGCCCCCACCGNCCGGCCGGGGGCGCGCTTCCTTTGTGTCGCGCTATGCTNGGCCATGGAGGCAACCACGGAAGGGGAGGGCCATGAGGGTGCTGGTGACGGCGTTCGAGCCGTTCGGGGGCCAGGAGGACAACGCGTCGCGGCTGGCGGTGGGGGCGCTCCCCGCCACCGTGGCCGGCGTCCCTGTGGAGCGCGCCGTGCTGCCGTGCGTCTTCGGCGCCGCGGCTGAGGCCGCCCTCGCGGCCGTGGACTCCGTGCGCCCCGACGTCGTGCTGGCCTGCGGGGAGCACCGCGGCGCCGCCGGGATCGCCGTGGAGCGCGTGGCCCTCAACCTGGCCTCCACACCCCCCGACCGTCCCGACAACGGCGGGTCCGCGCCGGAGGAGCGCCCGCTCGTGCCCGGCGCCCCCGGGTCGCTTTGTGCCACGGTCCCCGTGGCCGACTGCGTGCGGGCGGCCCAGGCGGCCGGCGTCCCGGCGCACCTCTCCTGCTCGGCGGGGCTCTACGTCTGCAACTCGGTCATGTACGCGCTCCTCCTCCGGCAGCACGGGCCCCACGGACCCGGCACGGCGGCGCCCGCCATGGCCGGCTTCGTCCATGTGCCCGGCACCCCCGCCCAGGCGTCGCGAGGCATCCTCGCCGAGCCTCTTCCGTCCATGGACACGGNGCTCTCGGCAAGGGGCCTCGAGGCTGTCGTGGCGGCGTGCGTCGGAGTCCTCCGGCAGGGCCGCGCCTGACGCACTGCCCATCCCGGTGCCCGAGCTCGGGTTATCGACGTTTTTCAATTCGTAAGGGCTGTAAAAGCTCTGTAAAGCGATGGAGTGCCAGGCATACCAATTCAGGCTGAATACAGCATAGTTCTCCCATACGCGCAGGCGCACCCAGGGCGCCGTCGTGCCTGGACGTCGCCTGCCTTCACACGAACAGAGGGNGACCCCATGGTGTTCAACCGAATCTCGCGCCGCACCTTCGTCAGGGGCTCCGGTCTCGCCGCCCTTGCCGGTGCCGCCACGACCCTCGCCGGCTGCGGCGGGGCGCCCACCGCCGACGCCAATACCGAGAAGGTCCTGCGCTGGGCCCAGAGCAACGCCAAGCAGGGCATGGACATGCAGAAGAACACCAACTCCGGCATGTCGTCGGTCTCCGACCCTGNGGTGNAGAGCCTCCTGCGCTTCACGGAGGACAACGAGCTCGTGCCCTGCCTGCTCACCGAGATTCCCACCGTGGGGGACGACGGCGTCACCTATCACTGCACCCTCAAGGAGGGCATCAAGTGCCATGACGGCTCTACCCTCACGGCCGAGGACGTCAAGTTCTCCTTCACGCGCATGTTCCTGCCCGAGACCGCGGGCCTCTCCACCTACATGTACGACATGATAGTGGGCGCCCAGGACGTCATTGCAGGCAAGACCACCGACCTCGCCGGCCTCATCGTGGAGGACGACACCCACTTCACCTTTACCCTGCAGTACCCCATGGCCGCCTTCGTCAAGAACCTCGGCATCAACTACGCCAACGTGTTCCCCCGCGGGGCCTGCGAGGAGGCCGGCGACAAGTGGGGCTACGAGCTCAACTACGTGGGCTCCGGCCCCTTCAAGCTCGTGGAGAACGACGACTCCACCTTCATGCGCTACGAGCGCTTCGAGGACTACCACGGCGACCCCGTGGCCCTCGACGGCCTCACGGTCACCTTCATCGACGACGCCAACACCAAGCTCATGAGCTTCAAGAACGGCGACATCGACATGTGTGACCTGTCCAACGACCTGCTCAAGCAGTACAAGGACGACCCCGAGGTCGGCGAGCTCNTCTCCTACAACACGCCGCTGGGCACCTGGTTCGTGAACCTCAACCTCAACACGCCTGCCCTCCAGGACGTCCGCGTGCGCCAGGCCCTCTCGCTCGCCATCGACCGCCAGGCCATTGTCGACACCGTGTTCTCCGGCGCGGGCGTGCCCGCCTCCGGCTTCCTCAACCCCGGCGTCCCCGGCTTCGATGCCAACGCCGAGGTCTTTGAGTGCAACCCCGAGAAGGCAAAGCAGCTTCTGTCCGAGGCCGGCGCCGAGAACCTCTCCATCAAGTGCGTGGTGCGCACAAACCAGTACGAGACCGTTATGGTGGCCGTGCAGGACTACCTGAAGGCCGTGGGCGTGAACATGGACGTACAGACCGTGGACGCCGGCGTGTGGGCCACCGACTGGGCGGCAGGCGAGTACGAGGTCACGGCCCTGGCTTGGTATCCGCTCTACGCCGACGCCGACAACCAGATGTACACCTACTTCTACTCCGAGAACGCCAAGGGCAAGGGCAGCTTCTACAACAACGCCGAGTTCGACCGTCTCATGGACGAGGCCCGTCGCTCCGCCGACGAGGACCATCGCGCCNAGCTNTACCGCCAGGCCGACGACATCATGAGCCGCCAGGACTTCGCCTGCCNGCCGCTGTTCTACCCGCAGATCATGTTCTGCGCCCCGCCTTGGGTGAAGAATGCCAAGATCGGCAACTTGATCTACCACTTCCGTGACATCGATATCGACACCGAGGCGATGGGCTAAACTATTTCAGCACGCGCGTCTGTGCCGGGCCGGTTGCCGCATGGGTTCGGTAACCGGCCCTTCTTGTATCTGTGGGAGAGGAGCACCATGAGGGACTTCCTCGTGAAGCGGCTGTTGCAGGCGGTGGGCATCATCCTCTGCATCTCGGCCATAACGTTCTTCATGCTCAACATCGTGCCCGGCGACCCGGTGCGCATCATGATGGGCGACATGGCCGACGAGGCCACCATCGAGACCGTGCGTCNCAACATGGGCCTCGACAAACCCGTGGCCGAGCAGTACGTCGACTGGCTCGCCGGCATGGTCACCGGCGACTTCGGCCAGTCCTACACCCAGCGCAAGGACGTAACCCAGCTCATGGGCCAGGCCTTCTCGGTGACGGCGGCCCTTGCGGCCTCCGCCTACGTGTTCGCCCTCGTGCTGGGGGTCGTGGTCGGCGTCGTGGCCGCGGCCAAACGCGGCACGTGGGTGGACCAGACCCTCATGAGCCTCGCCATATTCGGCATATCGGCCCCGGTCTTCTGGGTGGCCATCATCCTGCAGATCGTCTTCGCCCTCACGCTGCACTGGCTGCCGCTCTCGGGCATCAAGACGCCGGCGTACTTCGTCCTGCCCACCATCGCCCTGGGCGTACGCTATGCCGCCTCCATCGCGCGCGTCACCCGCACGTCCATGCTCGAGGTGCTCTCCCAGGACTACATGCGCACGGCCGAGGCCAAGGGCCTCAAGTACTGGGTCATCGTGGTGCGCCACGCGCTGCGCAACGCGCTCATCCCCATCATCACCATCGCCGGCACCCAGCTCGGCGACATCTTCACGGGCTCCATCCTCATCGAGAGCANCTTCTCAATGCCGGGCATGGGCAAGATNATGCTCGACGCCATCAACGCCCGTGACCTGCCGCTCATCCAGGGCGGCGTCATGTACATCGCCTTGATCTGCGTGGTCGTCTACTTCGTCGTCGACGTGCTCTACGCCGTGGTCGACCCGCGGATCCGCCTTGGAGAGGAAGGGGCCAACTGATGAGCGTCAAAGACCCCAGGAAGCTTCAGGAGGCCGTTGACCGCAAGGTCCTCCAGGACGAGGGCGTTGCGGTTCCCGACGACTCCTTCTCGGCCTACGATTCCGAGACCAACCCCGTGAACGAGGAGACCTATCCCGAGATGCTCGTCGGCGCCAACCCCGACGCGGGGGAGGGCCCCCGGAGCCGCCGGGAGAGGGCCGAGGAGCTCGCGAGTGAGATCAGCCGCCAGAACCTCGCCGCCCAGGCGGCCGGCAAGAGGAAGGCGGCCCAGAGCTACTGGGCCGTCTCGTGGCAGATCTTCCGCAGGAACCGCCTGGGCATGGCGTGCCTCGCCGTGGTGCTGTTCCTCGNGGCCGTCGCCGTGCTCGCGCCGGTGATCGCCCCCTANGACCCCGACGCCCAGAACCTGCGCGCCATGCTGCAGCCGCCCTCGGCCGAGCACTGGTTCGGCANCGACAACTACGGCCGCNACANCTTCTCGCGCGTGCTCTACGGCTGCCGGGTGTCGCTCTCGGTGGGCGTGGTGTCCCAGGCCATCGCCCTGGTCATCGGCTTCTTCGNCGGCGTGGCCGCGGGGTACTTCGGCGGCAAGGTCGACGCCGTGATCTCCTTCGTCATCCAGGTGTTCAGCAGCTTCCCGTTCNTGCTGTTCGNCATCGTGGTCATGTTCGTCATGGAGCCGGGCCTCGCCAACCTCTACGTGGCCCTGGGGCTCCTCGGCTGGACCTCCATGGCGCGCCTCGTGCGCGGCGACGTCAAGCGTCTCAAGGGCGCCGAGTACATCCAGGCCTGCACGCTCTCGGGCGGCAAGCCCATGCGCATCATCCTGCGGCACCTGCTGCCCAACTGCGTGTCCACCATCATCGTCATGGCCACGCTTGGCNTCCCGAGCGCCATCATAAGCGAGGCGTCCCTCTCGTTCCTCGGCCTGGGCGTCCAGCCGCCCATGGCCAGCTGGGTCCAGATGATCAGCGCCTCGCAGCCCTACATCCAGTCTTCCACGTACTTCTCGGTCATCCCGGGCATCGCCATCATCGTCACGGTCATGNCGTTCAACCTTCTGGGCGACGCCATGCGCGACGCCCTCGACCCCAAGATGCGCTCCTAAGGAGGGAGGTCCCATGGCATCGGACACCCAAGACAGGCAGGGCGGCCAGGGAGGGCCGCTGCTCGANGTCGNCGGCCTCTGCGTGACGCTGTTCACCGACGCCGGCGAGCTCAGGTGCATCCAGGACCTCTCCTTCTCCATGCGCCGGGGCGAGACCCTGGCCGTGGTGGGTGAGTCCGGCTGCGGCAAGTCTATGACGGCGCTGTCCATCATGGACCTCATCCCCAAGCCACCGGCAAGGATCGTGGGCGGCCGCATCCTGTTCGAGGGCACCGACCTCGTGCAGCTCCCCGACGACCGGATGCGCGACTACCGCGGCAACGAGATCTCCATGATCTTCCAGGAGCCCATGACGTCGCTCAACCCTGTCATGCTCTGCGGCAAGCAGATCGCCGAGGGGCTCCTCGTGCACAACCCCGACATGGCCAAGGCCGAGGCCGACGCCAAGGCCCTCGACATGATCCGCTTTGTGGGCATCCCCGCCCCCGAGAAGGTCTTCAAGAGCTACCCGTTCGAGCTCTCTGGGGGCATGCGCCAGCGCATCATGATCGCCATGGCGCTGGCCTGCGAGCCCGCCATGCTCATCTGCGACGAGCCCACCACGGCCCTTGACGTCACCATCCAGGCCCAGGTGCTCCAGCTCATCGACCGCATGCGCCAGGAGACCGGCACGGCCGTCATGCTCATCACCCACGACATGGGCGTCGTCTCCGAGATNGCCGACTGGGTGCTCGTCATGTACGCCGGCCGCCAGGTGGAGTACACCCGGGCCTCCGAGCTGTTTGCCCANCCGGCGCACCCCTACGCCCAGGGCCTCATCGACTCCATCCCCTCCATGGACGCCTCCGGCGAGCGCCTCTACGCCATCCCGGGCAACGTGCCCATGCTCAACGAGNNGCCCTCGGGCTGCCTGTTCAACCCGCGGTGCCCCTACGCTCGCGACATCTGCCGCCGCGAGGTCCCCGGCTTCACGCCGGTGGACGGCGACGAGGGCCACCGCGTGGCCTGCTGGAAGTACACCGACCGCTGGGAGGAGGGGCGATGACCGCCTTCACCGAGGAGGACCGCATCCTCGAGGTCCGCGACCTCGTCAAGCGCTACCCCATCAAGAAGGGCTTCTTCGGGACCTCCGACACGGTGGTGCACGCCCTCGAGGGCGTCTCGTTCGACGTGCACCGGGGCGAGACCTTCGCCATTGTGGGCGAGTCCGGCTGCGGCAAGTCCACCTGCGGCAAGTGCGTGCTCAGGCTCACGGACCCCACGTCCGGGTCCGTCAGGCTCGACGGGGTGGAGTTCACAGAGCTCTCCGGCGCCGAGCTCACCGAGGCCCGCAAGNAGCTCAAGCTTATCTTTCAGGACCCTTACAGCTCGCTCAACCCGCGCATGACGGTGGCCGACATCATCGCCGAGCCCATCGACATCGCGAGGACCTACAAGACGAAGGCCGAGCGCGACGCCCGTGTGGACGAGATCATGGAGGCCGTGGGCCTGGACCTCTCGTACCGCACCCGCTACCCGCACGAGTTCTCCGGCGGCCAGCGCCAGCGCATCGGCATCGCCCGCGCCATCGNCCTCNAACCCGAGATCGTGGTGTGCGACGAGCCTGTGAGCGCCTTGGACGTCTCGGTGCAGGCCAAGGTCATCAACCTCCTGGAGGACCTCCAGGAGCGCCTGGGCCTCGCCTACATCTTCATCAGCCACGACCTCTCCGTGGTCAAGCACATCGCCGACACGGTCATGGTCATGTACCTGGGCCACATGATGGAGAAGGCCTCCAAGGNGGCGCTGTTCGACGACCCGCTNNATCCCTACACCCGGGCGCTCCTCGACGTGGTGCCCACCATCGCGGGCGGCCGCATCCAGGACAAGCGGATCCTGCAGGGCGACGTCCCAAGCCCCACGCACCCGCCCCAGGGCTGCTGCTTCCACACGCGATGCACCTCGTGTATGCGGGTGTGCGAGGACAGGGTCCCGGCGGATCTGGAGCCTAGGCCCGGCCACGTGGTGGCGTGCCACCTCTACGACGAGGGCCTCACGGCCGAGGAGCGCAAGCCGGCCGGCCTGAACCCGGCGGCCTGCTGACCGTCGTCCCGTTGGTCGGGCACGGTCGCTGTCACGCCGCCGTGCCGACGCCTTGGACCTCCGTGCCCGGGGCGATATAGCATGACAAAGGGGGAGCCCCTCGCACCCGCTCGGCGCGAGGGGCTCCCCCTCGGGTCCGGAACGCGCATCTGAGACGACTCGCGGACCCCTCTGCACGCCCGTCGCCCTTTGCGACGGCGGATTCCGGTGACACCTGGGAGGATGACGTTTCTATGCCTCCACATCGGGCAGCGGGATTGCCGCCACGGGGCTCCTGTGGGGTCGTTGGCAGCGGTCCGTGCGGCTGCACCTTGTCTCTTTTTGGGCCATACCGCCCTGTTCCGTGCGACGCCGGGCAGGGGAGGCTCCCTCCGCCCCCGAGCGCAGGTGTGTCAGAATGACTCGACGCCATGACCCTCGGTCGAAGGGAGCATCGATGACGAGGTCCATGCGGATCACCCTGGCGTGCGTTGTCGCCGTCGTCCTCTACATAGTCCTGTCCATCGCCTTCGACGCGGTTCCTTCGGGCTTGCCCAAGTTTGGCCTCATCGCCTCGCGCATTGGCACCGCCGTTGCCGTGGCCGTCGCCATAGGCCGCGATCGCGAGGGCCGTCGCGAGTAGGCCCGGGGTCGCGGCTCAGCGGAGCAGTACTCCCCGAAAGAACCGCTCCTGGAATCGAATGCGCTCCATGATCTCCTCGTCCGAGAAGCTCGTGTCGCCCAGNNAGACGACCCACTTNTCCTCATCGTCGTCGAGCCTGCGGTACACCGCTATGACGCGGCCCTCGAACTCCTCCACGGGGCNGTCGGCTCCGAGTAGGTACGCGTCCTGCTCCTCGCCGTCTTCTGCAAGCACTCCCTCGATATAGCCGTAGTTGACCGGATAGACCGTCTCCGGATGGCTCGGGTGACGGCTCCCGAGCGGCCGGTCGACCCTCCCGTGAACCGTTGTTCCGATAACGTCGGGGTAATCGGTCTTCATTCTGCGTCTCCTCAGAAAGGGGCGGTCCCTCAAGGCAAGGCCCGCCCCTTTCTCCAATGTGGGACAGAGGTGTCCGCGCAATGGGAAAGGTGCTCGGTGCCNTTCGGGCCGCCTTCGATGATGGGTGCGCCCTACNCGAGNTTGTTGGTGAACTTGAAGTCGTAGACCCGGTAGACGCCCGAGAAGTCGGCGTCCTTGAGGTAGGGGGTCTGGGGCCAGTCCACGGGGATGGTGCCGAAGTCCACGTTGACGAGCTGGTTGTCGGCCTGCAGCGTGAGGTCGGTGCGCTGGCCCTCGTCCATGGTGGCCTCGGCCTTGTCCACGAGCCCGTCGAAGGTGGCCGAGTCGTAGAAGGAGCTCCTCTGGGAGGCCTTGGAGGCGTAGAAGAACGAGCGCATGTGCTCGGCGCCCACCCAGCAAAGCGTCGTCCAGGTGATGAGGGTGCAGGGGAGCGAGCCGGCGGCGCGCTGGTCGATCCACATGGCGTCGTCGATGACGTTGATGTTCGCGGTCANGCCGATCGCGCGCCAGTACTCTTGGAGCGCGGTGGCCACCTGCTCGTCGCGGGAGCGCACCGGGAAGTCGAAGGAGAGCCCGGTGGCGCCGGCGTCGGCGAGGAGCTGCTTGGCCTTGTCCACGTCGTGGGGGAGGGTCTCGAGGGTGTCGTCGTGGCCCTCCTCGCCCGGGGCGCAGAACTGCGTGCAGGGGGCCGAGGCGCCCTGGAGCACGGTCTCGCAGAGCTCGTTGCGGTCGATGGCCAGCGACAGGGCCTGGCGCACGCGGGCGTCCTTGAAGGCGTCCTCGTGGAGGTTGAGGTTCACAAAGCGCGTGGAGGCCGGCGTGTAGTCGACGATGGAGCCGGCCACGGCCTCGTCGTCGACGTACTGGTCGTAGAGGGTGGGGGCGAGGTTCACGNGGTCCAGCTGCCCCGCCTTGAAGTTCATGACCAGGGTGTTGGGGTCGTCCACGTACACGACGTCGATGCCGTCGATCTTGGCGGGGCCGTCGTGGTAGTCGGCGAAGGTCTCGAGGGTGAGGCCCGTGGCGCTCTCGGCCGTGAGCTTGAAGGGGCCGGTGCCCACGAAGTCCGTGCCGGTGCCCCACTTGTCGCCGGCNGCCTCGCAGGCCTTACGGGGGTAGATGAGGGCGTAGAACTCGGTGAGCATGGGAAGGAAGACGGCCGTGACCTCGGAGNGCCGCATGGTGAAGTGGCGGTCGTCCTGCACGGAGAGGCCGGCGAGCTCGGTGGTCTTGCCCTCCATGACGTCCTTGGCGCCCACGATGGTGTCGTAGACGTTGGTGGAGGGGTTCTTGGTCTCGGGGAGGAACATGCGGGTGAAGGTGTACTTCACGTCGTCGGCCGTGAGGTTGCCGCCGTCGTGGGTGGGCAGCTTCTCCTTGAGCTCGAAGGTGTAGGTGAGGCCGTCGGCGGAGATGTCGGGCATCTTCGTGAGGAGCACGGGCTCCATGTCGAGGTTCTCGTTGAACCTGATGAGCGGCTCGCACACGGACTCGGCCACGCCGATCTCGTTGGAGGTGTTGGTCTGCAGGTCGAGGGAGGCCTTGGGGTTGGCGCAGCCGTAGCGCAGCACCTTGCCGCCGTCGTTGCCCGCGCCGCCGCAGCCCGCGAGGGTGGCGGCGGCACCGGTGATGGAGGCGGCGGCACCGGTGATGAAGCCGCGGCGCGAGATCGGGTTGTGGGAGAAGGGCATCGTTTCTCCTTCCGGAGGCCGGCTGTGCCGGNATTGGGCGCCCTCTGGCGGGCGCGTCGGTCGTCTGTAAACCTACCAAAACGATGGGGGTCTCATACACGGGGCCGCGCGTCGCCTCGAGGGTGCCAGACCGGGCTCCTCCCGGGCGGTTGCGACTTGCCCCATGTTCTCGGCGGCAGATAGCTGAATGGGCGCTAAAATTACCGGTGTCACGACAGGGGTGAGAGGAGCGTCCTTGGGAGACATCGCAGAAAGGCTCGTGCGCTACTGCTCCATCGCGTCCCCNTCCAGCCCGGACGGTGCCGGGGCGGTGCCGTCGACGCCCTCCCAGCACGCCATGGCCGCCCTCCTCGGTCGCGAGCTCGAGGAACTCGGTGCCGAGGACGTCTCCGTGGACGCCCATGCCTACGTGACGGCCCACTGGCCCGCCTCGCCGGGCTGCGAGGGGCTGCCCCGCCTGGGCCTCTGCGCGCATCTGGACACCGCGTGGCAGGCGGTCGGCGACCCGGTGCGCCCGCGGGTGGTGCGCTACGGCGGCGGCCCCCTCGTCATGGGCGAGGTGGATGGCGAGACGGTGGCTGTGACCCCCGAGGAGGAGCCCGTGCTGCTCGGCCTTGCGGGCACCGACGTCGTGGTGACGGACGGCACCTCGCTCCTCGGCGGGGACGACAAGGCCGGCATAGCCGAGATCATGGCCTACCTCGAGCGCCTGGCGGCGGACCCCGCCATCCCGCACCCGCCCCTGGCCGTGGCCTTCGTGCCCGACGAGGAGGTCGGCCACGGCGCGTCCCTGCTCGACATCGACGCCTGGGGCGCCGCCTGGGCCTTCACGCTCGACACCGGCCCCCTGGGCGAGGTCACCCTCGAGACCTTCAACGCCTGCGACGCCTTCGTGGAGGCCCGCGGGCGCGCCGTGCACACCGGGTGGNCCAAGGGGGTGCTCGTGAACGCCTGCGAGGCCCTCGCCGCCTTCCACGGGCTGCTGCCCGCCGCCGAGNGNCCGGAGCNCACNGAGGGTCGCGAGGGGTTCTACCACNTCGTCTCCATGGAGGGGGAGTGCGAGCGTGCGCGCGCCCACTACATCGTGCGCGACCACGACCGCGCGGGGTTCGAGCAGCGCCGCGACGTCATGGCGGCCGCCTGCGACCACGTTAACCGCGCCATGGGGGCCGGGACGCNCTCCGTGTCGTTCAGGGACACCTACCGCAACATGGGGGAGGAGGTCGGCCGGCACCCCGAGCTCCTGGAGGCCGCCTTCGGCGCGTTCCGAGACGTCGGTGTGGAACCTTCCGCGGTGCCCATGCGCGGNGGCACCGACGGTGCGCAGCTCACCTTCCGAGGGCTGCCGTGTCCCAACCTGTCGGCCGGTTACCACCTCGCCCACAGCCGCCGCGAGTTCGTGCCGGTCCGCGAGATGGAGGTCATGGTGGACGTCCTCGAGCACCTCGGGCGTCGCCTCGGCTCCCCGCCCGGCGGGTGAGGGCGCGACCGGCCGCACGTGACGGGTGAAGAGGGAAGAGACCATACTGGGGGGGACCAATGGAATTCACGGTGGACAAGGACTACCTGCTCGAGACCTTTGCGAGGCTCATCGGCTGCGACAGCCCCGTGGGCTACTACCGCGAGATGGAGCCGCTCATGACCTCCCTGGTCGCCGAGCTCGGCCACCACGCCTTCCGCGACCGCAAGCACACCGTCTACGTGCGCGTCCCGGGCCGTGACCGCTCGCGCACGGTCTGCCTGGGCGCGCACCTCGACACCATCGCCCTGGCCGTCTGCTCCGTCGAGGAGGACGGCACCCTGCGGGGGAGGCACCTGGGCGGCGTCAACTTCAGCTCCCTCGAGGGCGCGAGCTGCNGCGTCATCTGNCGAGACGGCACCAAGATCNACGCNGTGGTGGAGTTCGACCACCACTCGCCCCACGTGTGGGCCGACGCCAAGAAGGGCCGGGAGCGCGATGAGGAGAACATGCGCATCCACCTGCTCGAGGACGTCGCCTGCGCCGCGGACGCCCGCGCCCTCGGCGTGACCCCCGGCGCCGTGGTGGCCTTCGAGCCCGAGCTCGAGATCCACGACAACGGCTTCGTGCTCTCGCGCTTCGTCGACGACAAGGCCTGCGTGGCATCGCTGCTCGGCCTGCTCAAGTGGTTCGGCGACACGGGGAGCACGCCCAGCTGCGACATNCTGTTGGCCTTCCCGTTCTGCGAGGAGGTGGGCTGGGGCGGCGCCTACCTGCCCGACGACATCGAGGCCTACGTGGCCCTCGACATCGCCCTCATGGGGCCCGAGTACCCCGNCACCGANCACGACGTCGCCGTCATCGCCGACGACTACCACGGGCCCTACGACTGGGACCTCACCAACGCCGTGGTGGAGGCCGGCCGCCGCGCGTTCGGGACGGCGCCGGAGCTCCAGAACGCCAAGCTCTACTCCACCGACGCCATGGGGGCCTTCCTCACGGCCAACGACGTGGCGGCCTCGGCCTTCGGTCCGCTCACGCGCAACACCCACGGCCGCGAGCTCACCCACGTGGACGCCATGGTGAAGGTGCAGCAGCTGGCCGCCTCCTTCGTGATGCACTGCTAGGCCCGTCCCCGGACGTCC
>NZ_CAJMXC010000010.1:0-42340 GCF_905219715.1 Olsenella sp. CU969 | reverse complement strand
GTCTTCCCCGTGCCCCCGGAGCCCGCCGCTGCCAAAAGTCGCTCGTCCCGGCTCGGGCTCGTTTCGGCCGTCGCCGTGTTCCTCGCCGCCCTGGCGCTGCTCGCGGCCTTCGTCACCTGGCGAATGGAGCTCTGGGGCGGCCGCACCCTGCCCGACACCGTGGGCATGGACCAGGCCCAGGCCACCCAGCTCCTGCAGGACGGGGGCTTCTCGGTGGCGACGTCCGACGTGGTCTCCGACGGCAACGTGGGCAAGGTCGTGGAGCAGGATCCGGCCCCCGGCCGCCGTGTGGACCCCGGCACCGTGGTCGCGCTGGGCGTGGGCGTGGAGCGCTCCGTCCCCGACGTGGAGGGCATGAACCTCGACGACGCCAAGCAGGCCCTGGAGAAGCGGGGCATCGCGCGCCTGCGCATCGAGTACGAGAACTCCGACAGCGAGGAGGGCACGGTCATCTCGGCGTCGCCCGCCGCCGGCACCGTGGNGACCGAGAACGACGTCGTGACCCTCGTGGTGGCCCAGCCCTACACCGTGCCCGACGTCGCGGGCCTCTCGAGCGAGGAGGCCCATGAGGCCGTGGCGCGNGCCGGGCTCACGCCCAAGGAGNTGCTCGTGGCCTCCGACGAGGAGTCGGGCACCGTGGTGTCCACCGACCCCGGCGCCGGCGCCACCCTCAAGCAGGGCGCCACGGTCACGCTCAACGTGAGCTCGCCGTACCCCTCCACCCCCTACGCCGTGACCGAGTACCTCTCCTGCCGGCCGCAGGACCTCTCCACCTACCTGCGCGATCGCGGCTACTCCATACGCTACGGCGCCTCCAAGGACAACGCCGCCACCNTGACGTGGACCGGACCCGCGGCCGACCCCGAGGTCGTGGTGGGGCCCAACCCCTTCGCCCGCTACGAGGGCTTCCAGTTCTGGGCCACGGACGCCCTGGCCGCCGGCGCCTCCGTCGACGGCGTGCGCCTGCAGGTCACGCAGGAGAGCGCCCCCGCCGACGTCGGCACCCTCAAGGTGGACCAGTCGTGCGTCAACGCGCTCATGAATGCTTGCGGCCTCAAGGCGTCGTCGGGCACCACGACGGTGGCCACGCCGCAGACCGTGACGCCCAAGATGAAGGACGCCCCCGACTTCGTGGCCAAGGCCGGCACCTCGGGCGACACCGTGTGGGCCGTGGTGGTGTGGCGCCAGGGCGACGCGGTCCAGGCCGCCGTGTGCGCGGCGCCCACCGAGGCGCTGGAGGGCAACCTCAAGAAGGAGTCGGTGGACCTGGGGCACTACGGCGACTCCATGGCCAACCTGGCGGCGTCCTACATCGTGGGGGAGGCTGGGCGGTGACGGCGGGCCACGGGACCGCGGCCGTGCCGGGGGCCGCCGGTGCGCCGGGCGGCGACCGGCGGCGGAGCGAGGGCGAGCACCGCGGGACCGAACGCCGCGACCGGGAGTTCTGCCGCGCGGAGAACGAGGACGACGACGGCTACGACCCTTGGAGCGACCGTCGGCCGGAGCCGGAGCCCCTCTGGGAGGAGGACCCCTGGGCGTGACGNCCCGCCTCCCTTGAGAGAAGACGGGGTGCGAGGCCCGGGGGCACGGGGTTTATCAATAGTAAAATAATCGAAGTGACAGATGCGCCAGGCACCGCTGTCACGAGGCGCCGCTGGCACGCGCCGTCTGCCGGCGGCGGCCCCGGGGTCCTAGCGGACGACCAGCCACACGACCAGCGCCACCACCGCAAGGGCGATCACGGCCGCCAGGGCCATGGTCACGCGGCGCCGCTGCGTCTGGCGCTTGGAGGAGAAGAGGTCGCGCCGGCCCTTGGGCACGCTCAGGTACTGGCCGTACCTGAGGTCCTTCTTGAAGCGCTTCTCGTCGGCGCGGCTGCGGCGGTACCCGGCGCCGGAGAGCACGGGACCGCGGCGCGTGGTGAAGCCCGACTCGTGGGCGTAGTCGATGGCGCCCTCGGTGTCGTCCTCGTCCATGAGGTCCACCGCGGGCTGGGTCACGTGGGGCACCGGCTCGCGCACGAAGGCCTCGCGGCTGCGGCCCACGGACGGCGCCGGGGCGGCGTGGCGCGGGGCGGTGTTGGTCGGCCGGGCGAGCTCGGGGTCCGGGGAGCGGTGGTCGAGGTCGCCCTCGAAGGCGGGGTCCACGGCCGAGAGGTCGCCCTCCGGCGTGGGGGCCGAGACGGTGGGCGGCTCGTCGTCGAAGTCGGGCAGGTCGAGGCCGGTGACGCGCTGGGTGCGCCCCAGGTTGGGGATGGCGGGCCCCGTGGTGGGTCGCTCGGTCCGCTCGTGCTCTGCCATGGTCGCTCCCGTCCCCGGTGCCGCTCGGCTTGGTGTGTTCACGTCATTCTAGAAGAGCCCCGCCGCGGGCGACGCTCCTCCAGGCACCCGCTAGAAAACCGACACGGGCGCGTCCTGCGCCGCCGCGAGCACCCGCAGGCGGCCGTCGGGCGTGGCGGCGTGCACTCCCAGCGCGTCCAGCGGCTCGGCGNCCACCGCGGCCGCNAGGCACCGCACGGCAACGGAGGGCCGGTTGTTCTCCTGCGAGAGGTGCATGGCCACCACGGCCTCGGTCTCGNGGGTGACCAAAGACGGCAGCGCCGCGGCCGCCTGGGCGTTGGAGAGGTGCCCGCGCTCGCCGGCCACGCGGGCCTTGAGGTAGGCGGGGTAGGACCCGTTCCGGAGCATGGCCTCGTCGTGGTTGGACTCCAGGGCGAGGATGCGCACGGAGACCAGGGCGCGGGCGGCCTCGGGGGTCAGCACGCCGGTGTCGGTGCAGATGCCCACGGCGTCGCCACCGCAGCGCACCGTCACGCCCATGGGCTGGCGCACGTCGTGGCTCGTGGGGAACGTGGAGACCTCCAGCCCCGCCACCGAGAAGCCCTCGCCGGGCACGACGGTCTCAAAGGGCAGGGCCTCCATGGCCGGCCGCGCCGTGGCCGTGCCCTCGCTCGAGACCAGGCGACCGCGCCAATGGCGGCACCATACGGCCAGGCCGCGCACATGGTCGCCGTGCTCGTGGGTCACCACGCAGGCGGAGGCCGCCTCCACGTCCACGCCCAGCTCGGCCCCGCGGCGCAGGAGCTCCCTGCGCGAGAGGCCGTCGTCCACCAGCAGGGAGCCGTCGGGCCCCTCGACCAGGTAGGCGTTGCCCTTGGACCCGGAGGCCAGGACGTGCAAGGTCAGCAGGCGTTCCATGGGGCCTCCTCGCGGGCGGGGCGGTGTCTCGGGCCCCACAAGTCTACACTTCAATGCTGTCCCTGAGCCCCGCGTCCGCCCGAGGAGGACCCCATGACCAGCGTCGCCAAACGCTACGGCACCGGTACCGCGCGCTTCTCGCNCCCCGCTCCCGCCGGCGACCCCGCCCTGCGCGCCCCCGTGGTGCTCATGGTCTCCGGTGGGGCGGACTCCTGTGCCCTGCTCCTCATGGCGGCTACATCGAGCCTCGACGTCGACGACGGCCGCGGCTGCGCCCCCATCGCCCGTGAGCGCCTGCACGTGCTCCATGTGAACCACGGCCTCCGNGGCATCGACGCCGAGGAGGATGCCGAGTTCGTGGCCGACCTCGCGGCCCGCCACGGCATCCCATGCACGGTGCGGTTCGTGGACGTGCCCGCCCTCGCCGACGCCACGCCGGGAGAGTCGTTCGAGTCCGTGGCGCGTCAGGTGCGCTACGAGGAGGCCACGGGGCTCGCCAACCGCCTCTGCGCCGAGGTGGGCTGCCCCCGATCGGCCGCGCGCATCCTCACCGGGCACACGGCCGACGACCGCTGCGAGACCTTCTTCATGAACGCGCTCANGGGCGNGGGCCCGTCGGGGNTCTCGTCGATCCCCCGGCGCCGCAACCGCATCGTGCGCCCGCTTCTGGACCGCACCCACGACGACCTCTGCGACTACCTGCGCATGCACGGCGTGGTCTGGCGCGAGGACGCCACCAACGCCGACACCCGCTACCTGCGCAACTACGTGCGCCACGTCGTGGTGCCCGCCGCGGCCGAGCGCAACCCCCGCCTCGTGGAGGCCGTGGCCACCTCGTGCGACCTCATGGCCGACGAGGACTCCTTCATGACCTCCGTGGCCGCCCGGGCCCTCCGCGACGTCTGCCGCCGTGCGGACCCCGGCGCCCGCACCCTGGACGCCGGGCGCCTCGCCGCCATGGACGTGGCCGTCGCCCGCCGCGTGGTGCGCATGNCCCTGCTCGAGGTGGCTCCGGGCGCCCGGCTGGAGGCCCGCCACATCGCCCGGGTGCTGGCACTGGTGACGGCGGGGGAGGGGTCGTTCACGGCGCCCCTCGGCGTGGACGTCTCGGTGCAGTACGGGCTGCTCCGCATTCGCGGCCGCGAGGGGGTCGCCGTGCTCCGTGGCGCGTGGCTCGACGTCCCGGGCACCCTCGACCTCGGCGACGGCCGCACCCTCACGGCGTCGCTCGTGGCCGTCTCGGGCGCCGACGACCCGCCCGGCCTCGCCCGCACGTTCGCCTCGGAGCGCGGCGCGTCCTCGGCCATGCTCGACGCCGAGGCCTCTTGCGTGTCGCCCACAGGCGGCCGGCTCTGGGTGGCGTCGCCGCAGCCGGGCGAGGTGCTCTGCCCCCTGGGCATGCACGGCCAGTCCAAGCGGCTCTCGGACCTCCTCCAGGACGTCCGGGTGCCGGCCCGCGATCGCGCCTCCGTGCCGGTGGTGCGCACCGGTGCCACAGGCCCCGTGGTATGGGTGGCCGGCGTGCGGGCCGACGAGCGCAGCCGTGTGGGGCCCGCCACAAAGACCCTGTTAGTATTGAACCTGCACGGCGCATGAAGAGGCATCGAGGAGANGAAGCCGTCATGGCAGAGCTGCACCCCGACATCGAGCGCGTGGTCTTCTCGGAGGAGGACATCGCNGCCATCGTGGAGAAGATGGGCCGCGAGATCACCGAGGAGTACGCCGACAAGAACCCNCTGGTCGTCTGCGTCCTCAAGGGCGCCGTGGTCGTCATGGCCGACNTCATNCGGGCCATCAGGGCGCCGCTGACCATCGACTTCATGGCCGTCTCCAGCTATGGCGACGCCACGTCGTCCTCCGGCGTCGTGCGCNTCCTCAAGGACCTCGACTCCCGCATCGAGGGCCGCCACGTCATCATCGTCGAGGACATCCTCGACTCCGGCCTCACCCTGTCGTACCTCATCAACATGCTGCAGTCCCGCGGCCCCGCCTCCGTGGAGGTGGCCGCGTTCCTCGTCAAGGACGTCGACGACCGTGATTGCTCCGTGGTCCCCAGGTTCGTGGGCGCCCACGTGCCAAACGAGTTCATCGTCGGGTATGGTCTGGACTATGCGGAGCGCTACCGCAACCTTCCATACATCGGAGTTCTCAAGCCGGAGTGCTACTCCTAGGGCGAGCGCGCCCAGCAACGGGGAGGGCCCTTCGGACCGGCAGGGGGTAACCACATGGCCGATCAAAAACCCACGGGAAGACCTACGGGGCCGTCGGGCAAGGGGCCCGGCCCGTCCCGCTCGAGCCTTCTCTACGTTCTCATCCTCGTGGCCTGCGCGGCTTACCTGTTCTGGTCCATGGGCGGCGTCGGCCAGCCCCAGGGGACCCAGACCACCGGTGACGCCGCCGGCCAGAGCCAGCAGGCCGCGCCCAAGAACGGCGGGCGGCTGTCCACAAGCGAGTTCGTGGCCGCCGTCGACTCCGGCCGCGTGAAGGCCGCCACCTGGTCGTCCTCGTCGGGCACGGTCACGGGTACCTACTGGGCCGAGCAGGACAAGGTGGGCAGCTAGTCCGACCTTGTCTCGTTCACCAGCTCCTATGCCGGGGCCGACTCCCTCGAGGAGCTCATGGCCGCCCACCCCGACACTGACTTCACCGTCGACACGAGCGACGCCAGGGCCGGCATGGACTTCCTCTTCGCGCTCCTGCCCACGGTGATCATCATCGTGTTCATGTTCTACTTCATGAACCACATGCAGGGGCAGAACTCCGGGGCCATGNAGTTTGGCAAGACCAAGGCCAAGACCACCNAGGAGACNCGGCCCACGGTGAAGTTCTNCGACGTGGNGGGCATCGACGAGGCCGTGGCCGAGATCCGCGAGATCCGCGACTTCCTCGTCNACCCCGAGCGCTTCCAGCGCATGGGCGCCGAGATTCCCCACGCCGTGCTGCTCATGGGCCCTCCGGGCACCGGCAAGACGCTGCTCGCCAAGGCCGTGGCCGGCGAGGCCCAGGTGCCCTTCTTCTCCATCTCGGGCTCCGACTTCGTGGAGATGTTCGTGGGCGTGGGCGCCAGCCGCGTGCGCGACCTCTTCAAGCAGGCCAAGGCCGCTGCGCCCGCCATCGTCTTCATCGACGAGATCGACGCCGTGGGCCGTCAGCGCGGCGCCGGCCTGGGCGGCGGCCACGACGAGCGNGAGCAGACCCTGAACCAGCTCCTCGTGGAGATGGACGGCTTCGAGGGCAACGCCACGGTCATCCTCATCGCCGCCACCAACCGTCCCGACGTCCTCGACCCGGCCCTGCTGCGCCCCGGGCGCTTCGACCGTCAGATCACGGTGGACCGCCCCGACGTCAAGGGCCGCGAGAGAATCCTCCAGGTGCACAGCGCCAACAAGCCTCTNGAGCCGGACGTGGAGTANGGCGCCCTCGCCAAGCTCACCCCTGGCTTCACCGGCGCCGACCTCGCCAACCTCATGAACGAGGCCGCCCTCCTCGCCGCCCGGCGCGACAAGGACGCCATCGGCATGGAGGAGATCGAGGAGGCCATGNAGCGCGTCATCGCCGGCCCCGAGCGCAAGAGCCGCGTGGTGTCCGAGCTCGAGCGCACCACCATNGCCTTCCNCGAGTAGGGCCACGCGCTGGTGGGCCACTACCTCTCCAACGCCGACCCGGTGCACAAGATCACGATCGTGCCCCGTGGCCAGGCCCTGGGCTACACCCTGTCCCTGCCCGAGGAGGACCACTTCCTCCAGACCCGCAACGCCATGTTCGAGCAGATCGCGGTGCTGCTGGGCGGCCGCACCGCCGAGGAGCTCTTCTGCGAGGACATCACCACCGGCGCCTCCAACGACCTCGAGCGCGCCACCAAGCTGGCCCGCCAGATGGTCACCCGCTACGGCATGNCCAAGGTGCNGGGCACCCAGGTGTTCGGCGAGGCCCAGCACGAGGTGTTCCTGGGCCGCGACTACGCCGACAGGCAGGACTACTCGCCCGAGACCGCCCTGCGCATCGACGGCGAGGTGAGTCGCATCATGCGCCAGGCCCACGAGAAGGCCAAGGCCATTCTCGAGGAGCACGCGGATCAGATCCGCACCATGGCCGGCGTGCTGCTGGAGCGCGAGACCGTGGAGGGCGAGGCCGTGCAGGCCCTGCTCGACGACGCCTGGGACGAGTACCTGGCGGCCCATCCCGAGGAGAAGGTCAACGAGGAGGCCGCCGAGGTGGGTCACGTGGTCGTCCCCGCCGGCGACGCCACGGGCGACGGCGGCCTGGACGAGCTGGGCAGCGAGGAGGCCCATGAGTCCGAGGAGGGGATCGACCACGAGCTCGACCCCAAGGACCCCAAGAGCCCCGAGGACCCCGAGGACTAGCCGTCACACAGCGTCACCGAAGAGGGCGGGCGCGGTCGGAACCGATCCGGTCGCGCCCGCCCTCCTGTCATCCCCGTCCCATTGGTCGGACACTTTTGTCCCAATGGTCGGGCACTTCTGTCACATTGCGCAATTTATGCAGCGGGCCCCCGTCACGCCACCACGTTCTGAGGGTTGCCCTCGCAGAACGCGGTCACGTTGGCGAAGGCGATCTTGGCGCGCCGCTCCATGGCCTCGGCGGTGTAGTAGCCCACGTGGGGCGTGAGCACCATGCGGGGCGCCGAGAGGAGCGGGCATGACGGGTCCAGCGGCGGCTCCTGGTCGAACACGTCNACGGCGGCGCCGCCCAGNTGGCCCGAGACGAGGGCNTCGGCCAGCACCGTGGCATCCACGATGGGCCCGCGGGCGCAGTTCACGAGCACGGCCCCCTTCTTCATTGCGGCGATCTTCTCGGCGTCGATGAAGCCGCGGGTGGACTCGGTGAGCGGCAGGTGCAGCGTGACGATGTCGGACTCGGCCAGCAGGGCGTCGAGGCCCCGGTAGCTCACTCCGGCATCCATGCAGGCGGGGTTGGGGTGGCGGGCGTAGCCCAGCACCTTGGCCCCAAAGGCCGAGAAGAGCCGGGCCACCCGGGTGCCGATGCGGCCGGTGCCGATGACGCCCACGGTCTTGCCGGCGATCTCGGTGCCCATGAGGCCCTCGGAGGTCCCCCCGTCGCGCACAGCCTGCTGGCCCGACGGCACGCGGCGCAGCACGTCCACGGTGAGGCCCATGACGAGCTCGGCCACCGCGGCGTCGGAGTAGCCGGCGCAGTTGCACACGGTGACGCCCTGGTTGCGGCAGGCCTCGATGTCCACGAGGTCCACGCCGGTGAAGGCCACGTCCACGAGCTTGAGCTTGGGTAGGGCGCCGATGACGCTCGCCGGGAACGGCGTGTTGGCGATGATGACGACGTCGGCGCCCTCGGCGCGTTCCCTCAGCTCATTGGGGTCGGTGGTGCGGGTGGGGAAGGCCTTGAAGCTGTGGCCGGCCTCCACAAGCGGAGCCGAGAGCTCGGCCACGATCTTGTCGGGCACGGAGAGGGGCTCGAGTAGGGCGATGTTCACGGGGGCTCCTTTCNTCTGATGCATCCTANCGCACCGGGNTGCGTAATGNATCAACGGGGAGCTGACGGCGCGTGACAGCGGTGCCTGGCCCATCTGTCACTTCGCCTATTGCCCGATTGATGGTCTATGCGCACCAAGGCCGCGCGGTAAGGGGCCCTCGACGCAGGTGCGGCTTGCCGTGCGTCCATAGGGCCCCTCCCGACGCGAGAAGGGCCCTGCGGACGGACTCCGGCACACGGGGCCCGTGGGGAGCGGTAGGCCGCCCGGTGAGGCCCCCTCGTGTAGAGAGGCCCTTACCGGGCGGCCTCGGTGTGTGCCGCGGCAGTTCGGGTGTGCCCCGACCCCAAGGCCGGTTCCGGTGGGCCCATGACGGCCCGTCGCGGCTCGCGGATGCCCCCGGCCATCCACCCCCGGCCGAGAGGTCATCGCACCGCGGCGCCGGCGGAGAGCCCGTCCACCACGGCCGGAACCTCGTCGAGGCGGTCCACCATGCGGTGCGCGCCCTCCTGCGAGAAGCCGAACCGCGTCTCCCTCCTCGCCACCACGAAGAGCCCCGCCCTCCTCGCCGCCTCGATCCCCGTGTCGGAGTCCTCCACGGCCACACACCGCCGCGGGTCCACGCCGAGGAGGCGCGTCGCCTCGAGGTAGACGTCGGGTGCCGGCTTGGAGCGGGCCACCTCGTGGCCGCTCGCCACGGCTGCGAACCGGTCGCGCACGCCGCAACCATCGAGGGCCGCCTCTATCTCCGCCGGCGAGGAGCACGACGCCACGGCGCAGGGGACGTCCCGGTCGCGCAGCCCGTCGAGGCAACGGTGCAACCCGGCCATGGCCAGCTCGCCGAGCCTCCCGTCGAGGACGGAGAAGGCCGGCTCCACCACCTCCTCGGCGCCCATGCCCTCCCATGCGGGGTCGGGGCTGGGTACCCTCGCGAGCCACCGCTCCAGGTGCTCGCGGTACACGGGGGCGGCGCACCCGACGATGGCACCCGCCTCGTCCCATCCCAGCGGGACCCCGTGGCGTCCGAAGAAGTCAACGAGGATGCGGCAGTAGGCCGCCTCGGTGTCGACGATGACCCCGTCAAGGTCGAACACGACGGCCGCAACAGTGTCCATGTCCCCTCCTGTCNGAAAATTGGTATTAAGAANACACNATATTGTCTACAATCACAGAAAGAAGGGATTTGTTCAAGGGGGTTGTCATGGGGCTGCTCGGGCGCAGGGATCCACGGAGGGTCTTCGACGGCCCCGACTTCGCGGTGACGTCGGTCCTGTTCGAGCCGCCGCGTCTCTCGCTGCTCCCCTGGGTGGTCGAGGACTCCTCCCGGGGTCTCTGGGCCGTGCGCTTCCCCGGGTGCGACCCCGCCGTGTTCCGCGACTCCGAGCTCCTCGACTGCCGCATCGTCGAGCGTGCGCCCGATGTCGGCGACGGCAGCGACCGTGGGCTGGCGGCGCGCATCATGGCCAACCCGGCGGCGGTGTCCCGGGCCAACGCGGCCGGGAAGGGCCGCTGCCTGGGTCTCTCGGTGGTGCTCGCGGTGCGCTCCGGCGAGGAGGGGGTCGCCCGTCTGGAGATTCCCGTCATAACGAGGGAGGTCCGCCGCGACTCACCGGCGTTCGAGAGTCTGAGTGGCTATGCTGGGGAAATAAAGGGGCGCATGGACGTCGTGATAGAACGAGGGGCCGCGGGGCCCGGGGGAGCGGGACGCGAGGGATGGGCTCAGGATTGACCATACCGGCCAAGGACCGCGCATCCGAGGGCATCCGCTGGCTCATCACCTCCCGGGGGCTCGGTCCCGGGGACCGCCTCCCGCCCGAGCGGGAGCTCTGCGAGCTCGTCGGGGTGTCGCGTACGGCCCTGAGGGGTGCCATCGCCGAGCTCGTGGCCGGCAATGTGCTCGAGAGCCGCCAGGGGTCGGGCACCTACGTGGCGGACCCGCGGGTGCTCCTGGTCTTCCAGGAGACCTACAACTACGGCGCCGCGGCGCGCGACGTGGGCATGGCGCCGGGCAGCCTCCTGGTCGCCTCCGGGGCGGAGGGGGCCCCGGCCGATGTGGCGGAGCGTCTCTCCCTGACCCCTGGCGACCCGGTCTTCTTCCTCAAGCGGGTGAGGACCGCCGACGGCAGGCCCAGCTCCATCGAGACCGGCTGGATCGACCATGGGCGATTCCCGGGTGTCGAGGCCCACGACTTTGCCCGGGAGAGCCTCTACGAGGTGCTCGAGAGCGATTACGGCGTCCGTATCTCCCACGGCGAGGAGCGCATCTCGGTGACGAGGGTCCGCGAGGACGAGGCCCCCCTGCTGGGCCTCGCCCCCGGCGACGCCGCACTCTACTTCCTGGCCGTCGAGAAGGACGACGAGGGGCGTCCTGTGGAGTTCGGCCGCCACATCATCCGGGCCGACCGCTACCACTTCGCCAGCAACGACCTGCCCGAGCACCTCAAGGGGAAGGTGGGCAAGAAGCCGTGGCTCTTCTCGTGACCGACAGGGCCCCGTCCGAGGACGAGCCCGTCTACCTCAGCATCCGCAGGGTCATCGCAGAGCGAATCGAGCGCGGCGACTATCCTGCCGGCCTCGCCCTGCCGTCCGAGAACGAGCTGGCGGACGAGTTCGGCTGCACCCGCCTCACGGTGCGCAACGCCGTGGGGGAGCTCGTGGACCGCGGCCTCGTGCGGCGCATCCAGGGCAAGGGGGCCTTCGTCGTGAGCCTCTGGGACGGGGCCGAGGCCGCCGGCATGGGCTTCCGCGAGATGATACGGGCCCACGACGCCGAGCCCTCCGTGCGTATCCTGTCGCGTTCGCGGCGCCTCGCTGGCCCCCTCTTCTCGGACCTGTTCGGGGTGGCGCCCGAGGACGAGCTCTACTGCGTGCGTCGGCTCAACAGCGTCGACGGTGTCCCGATCTCCATCGAGAGCGCGCTCATCCCGCTCTCGCTCTTCCCCGACATCGAGGGGGTGGACGTGGCCGTCTTCAGCCTCTACGAGACCTACGCGATGTACGGGCNCGAGGTCGTGGGNACCCAGGAGGTCCTCGGCCTGACCNAGCTCTCGGCGCGCGACGCCGGCCTGTTCCGCGTGCGGGCCGGTGACCCCGCCTTGACCCTCGACTGCGTGAGCTACGACGGCGAGGGCCGTGCCGTGGAGTACGTGAGGGCCCTCAACCTNGGCGACCGCGGGGGCTACGTCTACACCTACTGACGCCCGTTGGGCGGTGGGGGCGGTTCCGCTACCGCTTGTCCCTCATTTTCTACCGCTCGCCGGTATCCCTTGGTTACCGAGAATTGGTATCAAAACAGTGTTAGCTTGTGTATAGCAAATGGTCACAAAAAGTCGCCACTTATATTCTCATTATCGCCAACCGTCGATTCAAGGGAAGGGGCAGCAGTGAAGTCGCAGACCCCCACGATGCTCGATTACGCCCGGTCGGCGCNGAACCGCATGGCCGAGAACCTCGGNCGTTCGGCGGAGCTCACCTGCTGGCTGGTGGATTCCTATGCCGCGACGCTCCGGCGCTCCGGCGGCCCGGCGGTCAGGANCGTCGCGTCCGGGTCCTCCCGCCACGCGGCCGACTGCGCCCGCNACTTCATGGCCCGGACCCTCGGGGAGCAGGTGTGCGTCGTGACCCCGGAGCGGTTCATGGCGTTCGACCACGACTACCCCGNCAACGCGTTCAACGTGGTGGTCTCGCAGAGCGGATACTCCACCAACGTGCTCGCGGCCCTCGACTTCCTGCATGACAGCGGTCAGCCGGCGGTCGCCCTCACNGCGAACCCCGGCTCGCCCGTGGCCGCCCGCGCCGACGTGGCGGTGGACTACGGGTGCGGGCTGGAGGCGGTGGACTTCGTCACCCAGGGCATGCTCACCCTGGTCGAGTTCTTCATGCTCTTCTCGCTCTACGGGGCAGAGGCGGCGGGGACCATCGGGCAGCGGGCCCTCATGGAGGGTCTCGCCTCCGTCGAGGACGCCGTGGCCGCCCACGGTGCCTGCCTGCCCGTGGCCGACGCCTTCGTCGAGCGGCACATGGGCGAGCTCTCCCGCCGCTCCCCCGCCCTCGTCGTGGGCAACGGCCCCGCATGGGGCGTCGCCGAGGAGGCCGCCCTCAAGTTCCAGGAGACGCTCAAGATCGCCGCCGCCCCCTTCGAGGGCGAGGAGTTCATGCACGGCCCCGAGATGCAGGTGGCCCCCGGACACCTCGTGTTCATCCAGGACGACCCCGCAGGGTCGCCGCGCCTCGCCCGCTGCGCCCGGGTCATGTCCCAGGTGACGCCGTCGGCGTGGCTGCTCACGGCCCACCCGGCGGGGGAGCCCTGCGAGGTGGCCCTGCCCCCCTTCGCCGACCCGCTCTGCACCGCCATTCCCAACCTGGGGTTCTTCCAGGTCGTGGCGGCGACGGTCGCCCAGGCGACGGACTCCTGGGACGTCCACCCGTTCCTGGCGGCCCACGAGGGCGAGCTCGGCAGCAAGGCGCCCGGCTACGACGAGGCCGTGGCCGAGCTCGAGCGCCGGGCATCCACTTCCGCAGANACGGCGCGTCCCTAGGCGCCTGNCCCTTGGACGGCCGCCGGTACCCGGCCGCCCCGTACCACCGGAGAGAGAGTGAGAGGAACACCGTGAAAGAGACTGAGAAGGTTGAGATCATGCACTTCGACCAGGAGGGGTACCTCGCCGNCGGCGAGGCCCTCCACGAGACCGGCAAGCGCATGGCCGCCATGGCCGACAAGGTGGCCGACGAGGGCTACGACGNCGTCTTCCTCATGGGCGTCGGCGGCACGTGGGACGAGCTCATGCAGCTCGAGTACATGATGAACAAGTACGGCGACAAGGACCTCGAGGTCTACCTCATCCACGCCGCCGAGTGGCTCGTGGCGGGCCACAAGCGCATGACCGAGCGCTCCGTGGTGCTCACCGCGTCCGAGAGCGGCACCACGCCCGAGATCCTCGAGGCGGTGGCCAGGCTCAAGGAGATGGGCGTGCGCGTGGTGGCCATGACCAAGCCAGACGGCCCCATCGGCAAGGCGGTGGGTGCCGAGAACTGCGTGGCCATGGCGTCCAGCCACGGGTGCGGCGGCTGCGAGGGCGGGTATTACCTCGCCGACTGCTTCGGCCTCAAGCTCCTCGAGCGNCGCGGCAGCTTTCCGGCCTACGACCGCTTCATCGAGCAGTGCCGCGGAATTTGGGCGGACCTCGTCGACATCCGCAAGAGGTTCGAGCCCGTCGCCGAGAGGATCGCGCGCTCCTACGCCCTCGCCCCCTACACCATGTTCGTGGGCTCCGGCGCCCTATGGGGCGAGACCATCCTGTTCGCCATGTNCATTCTCGAGGAGATGCAGTGGAAGCGCACCCGCTACATCAGCTCCGCCGACTTCTTCCACGGCACCCTCGAGCTCGTGGAGGAGGGCGTCCCCGTCGTGCTCTTCAAGGGCGTCGACGAGTACCGCAAGCTCGACGACCGCGTCGAGGCGTTCCTCAAGAGCGGCCGCACCGGTGACGACGACGTTGTCGTCATCGACGTCGACGAGTTCGCGACGCCCTCGATCGACAAGGAGTTCCGCACCATCGTGAGTCCGTGGATCCTCTCGTCCCTGGTGACCGACCGCGTGTCCGCCTACTACGAGACCGTCACGAAGCACAACCTCAACTATCGCCGCTACTACCACCAGTTCGAGTACTAGCCAGCAGCCGTGGCCGGCCGGGGTGCTGGCCACGGGCAGGGGGGTCCCATGAGAAGGTTCGTTATCGCATCCCATGCCCACTTCGCCCAGGGAATCGCCGAGGCCCTGGCCTTCCTTGTCGGGGAGCGCGAGGACCTCACGACGGCGTGCCTGTTCGTCGACGGCAACGACGACGTGGCAGCGGTGGCGGCGGAGGCCGTGGGCGACGGGGACGACGAGGTCGTGGTGTGCTGCGACATCCTCGGGGGGTCGGTGTGCAACGNGTTCACCAAGCTCCTCGCCGGNCACCCCAACCTCCATGTGGTGGCCAACATGAGCCTCCCGCTCCTGATCTCCCTGCTCTTCTCCGACTCGGCCGAGCCGGTGGGAGAGGTGGTGCGCCGGGCCGTGACCTCGCCGGATACGGCACCCAAGTACGTGAACGACCTCGTGGCGTTCGAGGGCGCCGAGGAGGAGGAGTTCTGAGAACGGCCTCGAGGCCGGGACCGCACGTCCGTCCGTTCGTCTCTAGTTCCTGGGGGTATCAACTATGATTCNTTTGCTGAGGGTCNACCACCGGTTGCTCCATGGGCAGGTCGCCGTGTCGTGGTGTCAGGGGCTGGGCGCCAACTGCGTCTTCTGCGTCGGGGACCACGTCGCCAACGATCCCGTGTGGAAGACCACGTTAAAGCTGGGCAAGCCCGCGGGCTGCAAGCTNGTCATNNNGGACATGGACCATGCCGTCNAGGCCATCAACTCCGGCGTCANCGACAAGTACCGCATGGTCGTCAGCGTGCAGANCATCGCCGAGGCCAAGGAGCTGGCCGACCGCTGCCCGGTGGTGACCAGCATCAACCTCGGCAACACCAAGGCGAGCCCCACGACCCGGGAGGTCTCCCGCCAAGTCTTCCTCGAGCCCGAGGAGGAGGCCATNATCCGCGAGCTCGTCGACCGCGGCGTCGAGGTGGAGATCAGGCCCCTGGCCGACGACCCCAAGGTCGACGCCGCCTCCGTGCTCTGAGGCCACTCCTTTGCATCCACTCCACAGATTGGCGGAACCATGATCGTACAAGCCGTGCTCGTCGNCCTCATCGGGGCCCTCGGGTGTCTCGACTACCAGTTGGGAACGCTCTACATGTTCAGGCCCATCGTCATGTGCCCCCTCGTGGGCCTTGCCCTGGGTGACCTCCAGACCGGCCTCGCCGTGGGCGCCAGCCTCGAGTTGCTGTTCATGGGGTCCATCTCCATCGGCGCCTACGTGCCGCCCAACGAGACCATCGGCGGCGTGCTGGNCTGCGCGTTCGCCATCTCGCTCGGCGAGGGGACCGAGGCGGCCATCGCCCTGGCGATGCCCATCGCGGTGCTCTCCCTGGCCATCGGCAACCTGCTCCAGCCCATCTNNCCCTTCTTCGTCGACAAGGCCGACGCCTTTGCCAAGAAGGGGAACCTCAGGGGCATCTACGCGCTGCACTGGGGTATCGGCCTGTGGGGCTGCGTCGAGTACTTCCTGCTTTGCGNGGGCGCCTTTCTCCTCGGCGTGGACGCCGTGCAAGGCATCCTCGATTGGATCCCCAGCTTCATCCTCGACGGCTTCGGAGTGGCCGCGAACCTTCTGCCGGCCATGGGCTTCGCCATGCTCGGCCGCCTCGTGATCACGAAGAAGCTCGTCCCCTTCTACTTCCTGGGTTTCCTGCTCTGCAGCTACATGGGGGTGCCGGTCCTGGGCGTGGCCATCCTCGCCATCATCATCGGCATCGAAAAGTTCGACCTTATCAATATGAACACGGGCGCCCAGATGGCCCTCGAGGGGGATGACGACGATGACTTCTGATGCGATGAACCTCGGCGCCACCGGCGCGACGGTAGAGGACGACGGCAAGATCACCCACAGGGACCTCGTCAAGTCGGCCCTGGGTGTGGGGTCCCTGGGCATGGAGTTCTCCTGGACCTACTACAAGCAGATGAACATCGCCTTCTGCCTGATGATCGCCAATATGCTCAAGAAGATCTACCGTGACGACCCCGAGGGCTACAAGGCCGCCCTCGAGCGGCACCTCGCCTTCTTCAACATCACGGTGCAGTTCGCCCCCTTCGTGGGCGGCGTGGCCATCTCCATGGAGGANNGCGTGGCCNGGGGCGAGATNGACCCGGAGTCGNTGANCGACGTNAAGGCGGNGCTCATGGNNCCGCTCTCCNGCATCGGTGACTCCATCTTCCTTGCCACCATCCGCGTCATCGCCGCCGCTGTGGGCATCGCCCTCTGTCAGGCGGGCAACCCCTTCGGCCCCATCGCCTTCCTGCTCATCTACAACGTCCCCGGCTTCTGGCTGAGGGTCTGGGGCGTCCAGAAGGGCTACGACCTCGGCGTGGACTTCCTCGCCAATGCCCAGGAGAACGGCCTCATGACCAAGGTGATGACGGCCGTGTCCATCGTGGGCGTCATGGTGGTGGGCGCCATGAGCGTGGACATGTTCTGGGCGTCCATCCCCATCGAGATCGGCGTGGGCGAGAACGTGCAGACGGTCCAGGACATCCTCGACGGCATCATGCCGGNCATGTTGGGCATGGCCGNGTTNTGGCTCTACTACTGGCTTCTCTCCAAGAAGATCAGCCCCTCCTGGCTCATCGTCGGTTCGATGCTGCTCGGCGTGGTGGGCGTCTACTTCGGGTTCTTGGCATAGCCCCCCAGGACGGGCGGCGGTCGGCTGGGGCCGGCCGCCGCCCTTTTTGCCGAAACGGGCCGCAGGGATGCGGCCTACGGGTTGCGGGACACCGCGGAAAGGGGCGCCTCTGCGCCGCGTGATATGAGATGAGAAGAACCGTCGACGGCACCACGGCGGAGCACCGCCTCTCGAGGGCGGAGGTCGACCTGATCTGGATCGAGTCGCTCCAGTGGNGCGNCAACAACGCCGTCGACTTCCTGGGGCTCATCGGTGCCGCCACCTACGATCTCGCCGGCGGGGCGTTCCTCGTCGCCGCTGTCACCCTCGTGCGAAACCTCTGCGTCTCGGCGGGCAACGCCTTGGCGGGGCCGGCCATCGACCGGGTCGGGCCGCGCCGGGTGGCCATGGTCACGGTGGCCGCGGCGGCGGTGTCGAGCCTCGTGATGGGCGTGGTGCCCATCAGTGTGCCATCCCTTGTCTTCGCGGCGGTCTTCCTCGGGCTCTGCGGCGGGTTTCTCAACACCACCACCCATGCGTACCCCGGCTACCTCCAGCCGGACGAGCACGGTAGGCAGCGGCTTAATGGCCTGCTGGTGTTCTACAGTAACATCGCCTTCACCTTGGGCCCGGTTGCGGGAGGGCTTCTAGTGGGCGTGCTCCCCACCAACTCGGTCTACCTGTTCATGGCGGCCGTCATGGCCGTGACCTTCCTGTTCGCCCGCGACTGCCGGGAGCGGGTGAGGCCCGCCGGGAACGGCGACGCGCCTGCGGGCGTGGTCTCCGGCATGATGGAGGGTGCGCGCATCACCTTCTCCAACCACGACCNGCTCATCATCTTCGTCTCNGGGTTCNTGGGGTTCTTNGCCTTCGGCGCCTTCGACTCGCTCGAGTCGCTTTTCTACCGCGACGTGCTGCGGGTCGACATCGTGTGGCTGGGTTGGCTCTCCGCCGTGGTGGGCCTCACCTCGTCGGTGGGCGCGTGGGTCCTCACCCGCGTCCCCTCCTCCCGGATCGACCTCGGGCTGTTGCTGGAGTCGCTCTTAGCGGTGGGTGTGGGGTCCATGGTCTACGNGGGGACCGACATCCTGTGGGTGGCCGTCCTCGGTCAGGCCGTCAACGGGTTCGCCTGGGGCTTCCTGGAGCCGGTGCAGATGACCCTGGTGCAGCAGGAGACGCCCATCGCCTCCCTTGGCCGCGTCATGGGATTCGTGCGCTTCGGCCTCATGAGNGCCGGCGTGCTGCCCCTGCTGGCGGCCCCGTTCCTGGCAGACGCCTTCGGCGTCCAACCGGTGCTCTTCGGGGCGTCGTGCGTCATCGCGGTGGTGGGTGCGGCGTTCTGCCTGTGGTGGCGCTTCAGCCGGGAGAGGTGACCCAGGGGCGGTGCCCGGTGCCGGCCTGCCGCGCGCGAGAGCGGTGCCTGACCCATCTGTCANACGCGTCCCGTTGTGGGGGCCNTCCGGGAGGGCTATCGTTCTGGGGATGCCCACAGACGGGAGGCCGTATGGCGCTGTTCGATGCGGAGCACCTCAGCACGACCTACATGAGCCGGGGAGAGCCGCACGCGCCCTTCGACGACGTGTCGTTCGAGCTCTCGGCCGGCGGTGTCTACGACCTCACCGGTCCCTCGGGATCGGGCAAGACCACGCTGCTCAGGGTGTGTGCCCGCATGCTGCCGAGAACCTCCGGCACCCTCAGGATCGAGGGTGCGGATGCCGNGTCGATGCCCCGGCCCAGTGGCGCCGGCGGGTGTGCCTCGTCCCCCAGCAGTGCACGCTCGTGCCCGGGACCGTGGGCGACAACCTGCGCCTCCCTTGGACACTCAGGATCAACGCCGGCTCCAGGCCGCCGGATGACGCGGAGCTCGCCCGCCTCCTCTGCGCCGTGGACCTGGGCGACGTCGGGTGCGGCACGGATGCCTCCCAGCTCTCCGGCGGCCAGCAGGCCCGCGTGGCGCTGCTCCGGGCCTTCGCCACGCGCCCGCGGGTGCTCCTCCTCGACGAGGTGGACGCCGCGCTGGACGACGACTCCGCCATGGCCGTGGGCCGCCTCTGCCGCTCCTTGGCCGCCGAGGAGNGCTGCGCCGTGCTGCGCATCCGCCACCGGCCGCCCGACGGCATGGCCGACGCCGTGTTCGTGCTCGCCGACGGCGTCATCGACCGCACCGAGACCGGGGGAGGGGATGCGTCGTGACCGGGGGAGTCGTCGACATCGGGTACCCGGAGCTGCTCATGGCCGTGGCGCTCATGGGCGTGGACCTCGTCGTGTCGTGGAGGCTGCGCCTGGGGCTCGTGAGGTCCATCGCCGTGTCCACGGCGCGGCTCCTCGTGCAGCTGCTGGCCCTCGGGTTCGTGCTCGGTTACCTGTTCCGATACCAGACGGTGTGGTGGGTGGCCCTCGCCGTGGCCGTGATGTCGCTGGCTGCCACGCAGATCGCCTGCGACCGCACGCGCAAGACGGTGCGTGGGGTCGCCCCGAGCGTGTTCGTCTCGATCTTCGTGCCGTCGGTCTCCGTGGCCCTCGTGGTGGTGGACGGCGTCATCGGGGCCCAGCCGTGGTGGAACGCGCAGCAGCTCGTGCCCATCCTCGGCATGGTGATGGGAAACGCGCTCTCGTCGGTCTCCGTGGCCATCGAGCGGCTCTTCTCCAGCATGGACGCCCGGAGCCAGGAGATGTACGCCATGGTGGCCCTCGGCGCCACGCCGCGGGAGGCCGCCTTCCCGTCCATCAAGGCCGCGGTCTCCGCCGGCATGGCACCCACGCTCGCCACCATGTGCGCTGCGGGTATCGTGCAGATCCCGGGGATGATGAGCGGTCAGATCCTGGCGGGCGCCGACCCGATGATCGCCGCCAAATACCAGGTGGTGGTGCTCCTCATGGTCAGCGCGGCCGGCACCGCAGCCATCGTGTGCGCCTGCTACCTGGCTTACCGCCGTCGGTTCACCGACGAGGGCTACTACCTGGANCCGGGCCTGCGCGACGAGCTCTCCCCTANGCGCTGANGTGTGACAGCGGTGCCTGGCCCATCTGTCACCTTGCCTATTGACTGATTGATGCTGAGGCGGCACATCGCGCCTCGTGATCGCCTCCTGCCCGTCCGGAACCGGTTCCGGACGGGCAGGAGGCCTCGATTGGTCAACCAGGCTGCTGGCCTCGGCGAGTNGCGACGTAACGTTGGTTCTTGCTCCGCGGTTTGTCGGGGAGGGTCCTCAGGAGGAGGCCGCGGTCTGCCATCGGATTGAGGTAGTACGAGGCGACGTACGCCTTGCTGGTATCGAAATGCTCGGCGACCTCCTCGCGGCTGCGGGGTATGCGGCAAAAGGCGATGACAGCCTCCTCGGAGAGAGGCTCGCCCTCGCCCTCCCTCTCGCGTGTCGACGCATCTCCGTAGACGGTGACACGNAACTCCCCCCGCCGGTCTTCGAAAACCGGTGGAAGGAGGTCGGCCCTTTCGCATTCGTCGCGGATGACGGGGATGCCCGAGTGGCGGTTCTCGGCAACTCCTTGAATCTCAAGAATCGAGNCGAGGGTCGGGTTGCGCGTCTGCATGTTCGAGACGCCCAGTTCTTCCACGCTCTGACCGCCGTAGATTCCCCCAGGGTTCGAGCACTCGATCCTATCGGAGTAGATCGTGAGGCGCGTGGGCGTGCCGTTGTTGTAAGGGCCANAGTCACGGTGCATCAGGGAGTTCGTCACTATCTCGCGAATCGCTCGCTCGGGATATTGAGGAACATCTTTCCGGATGGCTCCCATGATCACGGAGCGCGTCTTCGTATTGCGTGCGACAAACGCCATGGTGTNCTCCACAATCTCGTCGATCGTGCCGTCCATGNTCTTGTTGTCCAANAAGCGGTTCCCCACCTCGTCCTGAGAGATCGAGGGCCCTGCGACGGCGATCGCCGTGAGACATAGGTTGGGATATTCCTGCTGAGGGTAGTCGCCAAGGGTCATGATTCCGGCCAAAGTGGGCTTTCCCCCTACGACAGCGCCCGTGAGGGCGAGGACCTCTTCTTGGCTCCGTTCGGAAAGTCGCATCCTGTTCTTCTGGGCGGCGGAGACGAATGCGGCCGTCTTGGAGTTGTCTAGCAGGTCTGCGGAGGATCCCTCGGGAATCATACGGTCGGAGCGGGTGCCGTTTTTGAAGGCCTCGATCTCGTAAAGTTCCTGCGGGCTCATGTGGATGTCCTGGTCACCCGCACGAATATAGGAGCCCNTGGTGATGCCTGCGGTCGTGCGGTAGGCGGGGCGCCTCCCCATGGGCAGGCCTTCGATGATGGCGCCTACGATAACGGCGCCGTCTCGTTCGGCTAGGGCGAAGGTCGGGCGCAGCTCGGNAGTCATCTCCTTGCACTGTTCGACGATGTCCCGTTGCACCTTCTGCGCGTCAAAGACACCAACGGGGGCGAAGCCCTTCCCCTCGTCGATCCCGCAGAGGATGATTCCGCCTTCGGTTTGGTTGGCGAAGCTCGAGAGTGTTTCGTACAGNTTGGGGGTGCCGCCTCGCGCGGCCTTCACCTCGACGGTCTGTCCCTCGCATTGGAGGGNGGTCACACGGTCCACGGCGGCTTCGACAGTTTGGTCCATAGCTTCCTCGCGATACTTCGCATACTCTTTTCTGATATGAGAAGATTATGGCAGNANCTGCTATTTGTCCGCTNAATATNAGAAGAACATCGCAGATTTCTGCGATGTTCTTCTTATATCAGAAAAGAATGGCAAAAACGCTCCTTGGTCGACGAGGTGCCTGGGAAAAGGGCCGGACTTTATTGGTGTGGGGTCTAGGGTCTGGAATCCCATACGGCCGACCCTTCCCGGGGCCGGTTCCGGGAAGGCTGAGGTGCCCCGATGGGCCCTGCGGGCGTCCCNGGCCCGCCCGCAACCGGTTCCGGGCGGGCGGTTTTCAAAAGAGGAGAAACCAACCCCGCCCGCAATCAGCTCCGGGCGGGAAAACCGTCCCAAAACCCACTCCGGTCGCCCGAATAACATTCAATTGGGAAACTACCGGCGCCCGGAACCGGTTCTGGGCGCCCGGACGCCCGGCCTCGCGCCCTGCCCCCGCAACCCGCTTCCCCGCACGACAAGAAACCGGGGCCGGGCGACGCATCCGCCGCCCGGCCCCAGCCGATCCGCCGATTAAAGCCGGCCCGTCCGGCTACTCGCAGCAGTCCTCGCCNAAGGCGTAGCGGCCCAGGGCGTCGGCGCCGAGGATGGCGCTCTCCACCATGTCCACGGTCACCTCGAAGGGCATGTTGCCCATGGTGTCGCCGGGGGCGCAGGCGGCCTCGGCCACGGCGCGGACCTTCTCGGGCGTGACGTCGGTGACGCCGATCTGCGCCAGGGTCACGGGCAGGCCCACCTCGCAGCAGAATCCGATGACCTCGTCCAGCTGCTCGGACGGCGCGNCCTCCAGCACCAGCTGCACGANGGTGCCAAAGGCCACCTTCTCGCCGTGGTACATGCCATGGGTCTCGGGCAGCTGCGTGAGGCCGTTGTGCACGGCGTGGGCGCAGGCGAGGCCGCACGACTCGAAGCCGATGCCGCTGAGCAGCGTGTTGGCTTCAACGATATGCTCCACGGCCTTGGTGGCGGCGCCGGCCTCGAGGGCCACCTTGGCCTTCACGCCGTCGGCCATGAGGGTCCTGTAGCAGAGCTCGGCCAGGGCAAGGGCCGCCATGGTGGACTTGCCGCCGGCACAGGTGCCGGCGTCGGCGTCCACGCAGGCCTTGGCCTCGAACCAGGTGGCCAGGGCGTCGCCCATGCNGGAGNCCGTGAGGCGCANGGGTGAGGCCGCGATCACCGTGGTGTCCATGAGGACGATGTTGGGGTTGGACGGCAGGAACAGGTACTCGTCGAAGGCGCCGTCGTCGGTGTAGAGGACCGAGAGGGCCGAGCAGGGCGCGTCGGAGGAGGCGATGGTGGNGCAGANCACCACGGGCGCGCCCTCGTAGAAGGCCACGGCTTTGGCGGTGTCGAGCACCTTGCCTCCGCCCACGCCCACGACCACGTCGCAGCCCTGCCCAGCCACGACGCCGCGGATGCGCTCCACCTCGCCCTTGCTGCACTCGCCGTTGAAGTCCTCGAAGACCACGGTGGCGTCCGCGGTCTCGAAGCCGCCGGCGATCTTGTCGCCCACGCGCCTCTTGCCGCTGGGGCTGCAGATGACGAGGGCCTTGGAGCCGAGCGGCGTCACGTAGGTGCCCAGGTTGGCGAGCTCGTCGGGACCCTGGATGTACTTGCTGGGGCTGTTGTAGATCTTGGCCATGGATAGCTTCTTTCTGAATGGTATTTACCTACGTTCGATATGGTAATGGATTTCAAGTGACGTTAATGACACGGAGGCGAGGGCGCACAATAGGGGTGTAGCCGACAAGGGGAGGTACGCGATGGCCGGGCGCAGGAACTGGACCGAGCAGGAGTATCTGGCCGCGCTGGTGCTCTACCTCACGGTGCCTTCGGGGCGTCATGNCAGCNGGAACCCGNGGGTCAGNGAGCTTGCGGAGGCCATGGGCCGCACATCGGGGTCCGTGGTCATGCGTCTCGCGAACTTCCGCGCCTGCGACCCCAACGCGGGCACCGTCGGCCTCACCCATATCTCCCAGGGGGATGTGGCCCTCTGGGAGCGGTACCTTTCGGACCCCGAGGGTACCGTGGAGGCNGCCGTCGGTNCCTTCGACGCGGTGATGGGNNCGGCGGGCCTCGACGGCGAGTCGTCGGTGGAGGACGTGCTCGTGGCCGACGACCTCGTGCTCCCCCAGGTCACCACGCGCGAGGCCGTGGTGAGCCAGCGCGTCAATCAGAGCTACTTTCGCAACGCGCTGCTCGACAACTACGGGGAGCGCTGCTGCGTGACGGGCATCTCGGTGCCGAGCCTGCTGGTGGCGAGCCATATCAAGCCGTGGGCGGCGTCGGAGGGGCCCGAGGAGCGCCTGACCGCGGCCAACGGCCTGCTGCTCAACGCGCTGCACGATCGCGCCTTCGACCAGGGGTACCTGACGCTGGGCTTCGACGGTCGCATGCGGGTCTCGTCCAAGCTGCCCCACGGCGGAGGCAACGACATCCTATGGCGCTGCGACGGGCTCGCCGTCGCCCGTCCCAAGCGCCTGCCTCCGGCCCGCGAGTTCGTGGAATATCACCAAGACGTTGTCTTCAAGGGCTGAGATGTGACGTTTCCCCTGGTATCTCCCAATGCAAGAAAGACGCGGCATCACCCAGGCTACGGTCTTGCCGGAGGTGGGGACTGTGGCTGACGATGAGCGCGACCGGTCCGGGGGAGTCTATCTGAGCCGGGTCACCTGGCCGGCCGCAGAGGGCGTGGACGAGGGTCGCTTCCTCGTGCACGGGGCCGACGCCGCGGCGTTCTTCCGTGCCCCCGCACGAGGAATCCTCTCGTGGGGCGCCGAGCCGATGCCCTTCAAGGCGCATGCCGTCGAGGGCGGGGCCGTCCTCTCGGGTCCGGCCGTCGAGGCGGCTGCCGGCGAGCTGGCCGGTGTCGGCTCCCTCGCATTGTTCCGTCATATCGGCGACGGCCGTTATGAGGGACGCGTCCTGCACCGTGACGATGAGATCGAGGCCGCCAGCGAGACAAGCGGCATGGGCCCGGTGCGGACATCGTGGTGGATGAGAATAACTTGATCCCTCTTCCTCCCTGTGGGATTGTTGCCACAGGAGGTCGCCATGAGTATGCCTGCCCAGCGTATAGACGCAACTATCGCCGAGGACATCTCGGCATNGGCCGCCACCGCCCTCGTTGACTGGACGGTCATGTCTAGGGAGGAGCTGCGTCCCCGGCTGCTTGTAAACAACCACAAGGCCGGGGAGAAGGTGCTCGCGCATCTGCTTCGCGAGCTCAGAGGATGTGACTCGTTCGACTTTTCCGTGGCGTTCGTTCGGGAAAGCGGTCTGATCCTCATCGCCGACGTCCTCGAGGAGCTCGCCGCCCGCGGAGTCCGTGGACGCATCCTGACAGGTACATATCTCACGTTTAACGAGCCTCGTGCATTTCGGCGGCTACTCGCTATGGAGAACGTGGATGTGCGCGTCTTCAACGGGAGCCTTCACTCCAAGGGTTATTTCTTCCATCATGCCGGATCCACCCACTTGATCGTCGGTAGCGCGAATCTTACGGACACCGCACTCACGGCCAATCAGGAATGGAACATTGCCCTCTCGTCGACTGACGACGGCGATCTGGTGCGCAGCTCTCGCCGGGAGTTCGAGCGTCTNTGGCATCACGAGAAGACCTCCGANCTTTCGGAGGGATGGATCGAGGAGTACGAGCGCTTCTATCGAGAGCGGCAAAGGGTTCAGGCAGCCTCGTTCACGCAGACCCTCGATGGGTCCATGGTGGCGCCGAACGCCATGCAGGAGCGCGCCCTTCTCGGCATCGACGAGGTACGACGGCATGGTGGTGATAAGGCGCTTGTGGTCTCTGCAACGGGAACGGGCAAGACCTACCTCGCGGCGTTTGACGTTCGGGCGTGTCGGCCGCGACGTATGCTTTTCGTGGTACACCGCGAGCGAATCGCGCGGGCGGCTATGGAGAGCTTCAGGCGCGTTTTGCCCAAGGGCACGACCATGGGGCTTTATGCGGGCGGGGAGCGCACGCCCGATGCCGATTGCGTCTTTGCCACCGTCCAGACTCTTTCGCGACCCGATCATCTGAACTGCTTTGCCCCCGATGCATTCGATTACATCGTCATCGACGAGGTGCATCGTGCCGGAGCGGCATCCTACCGACGGCTTCTCGACCACTTTGACCCGGCCTTCCTGCTGGGGATGAGCGCCACGCCCGAACGCATGGACGGGTTCGACATCTATGCGCTGTTCGACCACAACATCGCGTACGAGATCCACCTGCAGGATGCCCTCGAGTACGACCTGCTGACCCCGTTCCATTACTTCGGGGTTGCGGATGTGGAGGTCGATGGTCAGCCCCTCGAGGAGAAGGCCGACTTCTCGCGTCTTGNGGCAGATGAGCGCATGAGGCATCTGGCCGAGGCCGTGGAGCGCTACGGCTATTCCGGCGACAAGGTGCGCGGCCTCGTCTTTTGCTCNCGTAACGACGAGGCGGCCGCGATGGCTGAGCGGTTCTGCGATATGGGCTATCGTGCCATGGCCCTTTCGGGTTCCACTTCCGACGGTGAGCGTGAGCGGGCCATCGAGCGCNNCGAGATGGAGGAGTGCCCCGAGGCCCTTGACTACCTGTTCACGGTGGACATCTTCAACGAGGGTGTGGATATCCCCGCAGTCAACCAAGTGGTNATGTTGCGACCCACCCAGTCGGCCATTGTTTTCGTGCAGCAGCTGGGACGAGGCCTCCGTCGTGCAGAAGGCAAGGATTACGTGGTCGTCATAGATTTCATTGGGAACTACCAGGGGAATTACCTGATTCCCATAGCCTTGTTCGGTGACAGGATCGGGGCCCGCGAAAGACTCCGGCGCCTGGTTTCCGGTGGCTCCGCGGAACTGCCCGGTGCGTCTACGGTGACGTTCGACTCGGTGGCTGCCAAGACGGTCATAGCGGCGGTCAACCAGTCGAACATGACAAGGGTGGGAGAACTCAAGCGTGCCTATCGGGAGGTCAAGGCCAAGGTGGGTAAGGTGCCGACTCTCGAGGAGTTCGACCGTCTGGGGTCGCTCGACCCCACATGCTTTTTCGAGTCCTCGTTGGGCAGCTACGACGNCTTCCNCTCGAAGTACGAGCCCGACTACACCGTGCGCTTCTCGGAAGTGCAGCGCGACCTTCTGAGGTTCGCTNCCGTCGAGTTTGGCGCAGGCAAGCGGCTCGCCGAGTTGGCGCTTATCGAGAATCTGCTGGTAAGNTCCAAAGTCACTCTCAACAGTGTCGCCGAGGACCTCCGGGCTGAGGTGGAGGGTTGGGACGATGGCTTCGGGGTGGGGTTGAGTTTCGATTCCTGTCTGATGCAGGTGCGAAACGGCTCCAGCGTTCTCGACCTCTCGTGGTATGAGAAGAAGGACCAGGGCAAGTTCCCGCCCATAGCCGNACTGGACGGCGATGTCGTGAGACGTTCTCCCGAACTAGAGGCGGCCCTGACTCAGCCATGGGCCAGGGAGTTCTTCGGCCAGATGACCGAGTTGACAGCGGTGGCNCGCGGCCTGCATCGACGCGACTACGGCAGCCCGTTCAACGATCGCCCCTTCTGTATCGGTCAGCGGTATACACGAAAGGACGCATGTCGGCTTGCCTGCTGGGAGCAAAACGTCACGGCCCAGAACATCGGCGGGTACCTGTTCNAGGACGACGACTGGCTCGTCTTTGTGACTTACAAGANGGATGAGGGAATATCCGACACCATCAAGTATCACGATTACTTCGTGAACCGGTCGACACTGCACTGGATGTCAAAGAACCGGCGGACCAGCACGAGCAAAGACGGCGTCAAACTTTCTGCTTTTGACCCTGACGTGACCCGCATCCATCTGTTTGTGAAGAAGGACGACAACGAGGGCACCGACCACTACTATCTGGGCACCATGCNTCCNGGCGAACTCGTGGACTCGTCTCTTCTCGACAAGGGCCAGCCTGTCTCCGTCTTCGAGACCGAGTTTACGCTCGACCATCCTGTGGACCAGGGCATCTACGACTACATCGTGGGGGCTTAGGCAAGGGGTCCTTCGAGTTTCTCGACCACTTCAAGATCGGCGGGCAGCCAGTGTACCGCCTGCAGGTTGTCCTTTTGAACCNAGCGGAGGTGGCTGTGGGCATGGAGATGCAGGGTCCCATCGACGATCCTGCAGGTGAAACACTCCATGGATAGATGGAAGTCGGGGTAGTCGTACTCGACAGTCACGAAGTGGCAGCCGTCTCCCACGGTCACCTCGAGCTCCTCCCGGATCTCGCGGACACAGGCTTCCCACCCGGTTTCTCCCGTCTCGAGTTTGCCGCCGGGGAACTCCCACCCTCCGGCCATGGGGCCGTAGCCGCGCTGGGCTGCAAGGATGCGGATCCCGTCTACGATGATGGCGGCGGCTACGTGCAGGGTCTTCATGGTCAAGGACGCTCCCTTCGAGACGGACCCGCCCAGGCTACCCCACACCGGCTCGCGATGAAAGATCCTCACTCGGCCGACTGCCCTCGGCGAGCGCCCACGGGGCTGCGCGCCTGAGTGAGTTGGCTTGGGGTCTTCGGTGTGCGGATTTGGCACTCACCGAGCTTCGGTGTGCGGGTTTTCACTCATCGAGACCTCCAAGGGTGCTCACTGAACGCCTCAGCCCACCAAGACCTCCGAGGGCGCGCACCAAAGCNTCTGCCCCTGCCCCCGTTACCGCCCCGCAACGGCCGCGGTGTAGCATCCCTCCAAAGAGAGAGCCCGGCCCGAGGGAGCACCATGATCAACGAGCAGATGTACGCCTACGGCGCCCAGAAGTCCTCCATCCGCGAGATCGCCGCCTGGGGCGCCGCCCGCGCCGCCCAGATCGGCGCCGAGAACGTCTTCGACTTCTCCCTCGGCAACCCCAGCGTCCCCGCCCCGCCGCAGGTAAACGAGGCTATCGTGCGCGCCCTTGCCCTGCCGCCCACGGAGCTCCACGGCTATACCCCCGCCGNCGGCCTGCCCGCCTGCCGCGAGGCCGTGGCCACCTCCCTCAACCGGCGCTTCGGCACCGGTTACGGCCCCGGCGACGTCTTCATGACCGTGGGCGCTGCCGCCTCGCTCTCCTGCACCTTCAAGGCCGTGGTCAACCCCGGCGACGAGGTCATCGTCATCGCGCCGTACTTCCCCGAGTACCGCGTGTGGATCGAGACCTCCGGCGCCACCTGCGTGGAGGTGCCGGCCGACCCGGTCACCTTCGACCTCGACGTCGACGCCGTCGCCGCCGCCCTCACGGCGCGCACCAAGGCCGTGGTCGTCAACTCGCCCAACAACCCCGTGGGCGTGGTCTACGGCACCGAGACGCTCACCCGCCTGGCCGTGGCCCTCGAGGAGGCCGAGCGCACGTTCGACACCTCCATCTACCTCGTGTCCGACGAGCCCTACCGCGAGATCGTCTACGGGGCGGAGGTCCCTTGGGTGCCCGGCGTCTACGGCCGCACCGTCGTGTGCTACTCCTACTCCAAGAGCCTGTCTCTGCCCGGCGAGCGCATCGGCTGGGTGCTCGTGCCCGACACCAACCCCGACCACGACGAGCTCGTGGACGCTGTGGCCGGCGCCGCCCGCGCCCTGGGCTTCGTCTGCGCCCCCTCGCTCTTCCAGCGTGTGATCGTGGACTGCGTGGACGTCCCGGCCGACGTCGCCGCCTATGCCGAGAACCNGGCCCTGCTCTGCGAGGGCCTCAAGGCCCTGGGCTACGAGTATGTGGAGCCACAGGGCGCCTTCTACCTGTGGGTAAAGGCGCTGGAGCCCGACGCCCAAGCGTTCTTCGAGCGCGCCCGCGAGTTCGAGCTGCTGCCCGTGCCCAGCGACTCCTTCGGCTGCGGCGGTTGGGTGCGCGTGGGCTACTGCGTCTCCCGCGACACCATCGAGAGGTCCATGGCGGCGTGGGAGGCCCTGGCAAAGAGCTACCGTTAGGGGCGCACACGGCAAAACCGCTACCCCCGGGGGGCCCCNATGCTTNAGAACCNCTGCGACACCCACACCCACACCGTGTTCTCGCGCCACGCCTTCTCCACAGTGGAAGAGGACGTCCGCGCGGCCGCCGAGGCGGGCCTCGAGCTCCTCGGCATCGCCGACCATCTCTCGGCCATGGTGTCGGCCACGGGAGACGTGCGCGAGTACCAGCACTTCCTCAACATGGGCTGCTGGCCCCGCCGCTGGCACGGGGTGACGCTGCTTCGCGCCGCCGAGGTGGACATCCTCGACGTGGACGGCACCCTCTTTGGCCAGGACGCCATGCTCGAGACCGGCATAACCGAGATGCCCCTGGAGCCCCAGAGCCTCTTCGACCACTGCACCTCCCAGTNCGACTACCTCATCGCCTCCATCNATCACGCCCCTCTCTTCCGCGACCTACCCGTGGCCCGGGCCACCGACCTCTACCTCAAGGCCCTCTCGCACCCCAAGGTGCTCATGGCCGGGCACATGGGCCGCGCCGGCGTGCCGTTCGACACGACGGCCGTCCTCGAGTACTGCCGCGCCGAGGGCAGGCTGGTGGAGATCAACGAGCACAGCCTGGACTTCTCGCCCAGCGAGGTGCCGGGCCACTGCCGCGAGCTCGCCTGCGCCTGTGCNGAGGCCGGCGTCATGGTGGCTGTGAACACCGACGCCCACATCTCCTGCGACGTGGGCCGCGCCCCAAAGGCCCTGGCCATGCTGGAGGAGGTCCACTTTCCCCAGGAGCTTGTGGCCACGCGCTCGGCGGAGGCGTTCCTCGGCGCCGTGGCCCGCGTCGCAGGCCCGGTGGAGGGCCTCTAGGGCAGGTCGTCGGCGCCCGGGCTCCTGTGCCGTCTTCTTGGCCGGGTGCCGCCGCCCGCANTCCGGGCGCTCCCGGGGGAACAGACCCAGCGTCACAACGCAGCGCCGACCACCGTCGCAAAGGGGTCAAACATGGAGAAGTTCGTCTCGTGGAACGTCAACGGCATCCGCGCCATCCTGCGCAAGGACTTCATGGCGTTCTTCGACCGGGAGGACGCCGACGTCTTCGGCGTGCAGGAGACCAAGTGCCAGGAGGGCCAGGTGGAGCTCGACCTCCCTGGCTACCACCAGGCTTGGAGCTACGCCGAGAAGAAGGGCTACAGCGGCACCGCGGTCTTCTCCAAGAAGGAGCCGCTCCAGGTGGTCCGCAAGGTGGGCCTGCCCGTGGCCGACGAGGAGGGCCGCGTCTGCGCCTGCGAGTTCGAGGGGTACTGGTTCGTCTCGGTCTACTCGCCCAANTCCCAGGACCGGCTCCAGCGCCTGCCTATCCGCGAGGAGTGGGACGCCCACCTCACGAGGTTCCTCGACGGCCTGGCCAAGGACAAACCCGTCATCCTGTGCGGCGACCTCAACGTGGCCCACAAGCCCATCGACATCGACGACCCCGAGAAGAACGCCGGCCACGCCGGCTTCACCGACGCCGAGCGAGACGACCTCACCCNCCTGCTGGACTCCNGNTTCGTGGACNCCTTCCGCTACCTGNATCCCACGGAGGCCGACGTCTACACCTGGTGGAGCTACCGCGAGCGCGCCCGCCGTACCAACGCCGGCTGGCGCCTGGACTACTTCCTGGTGTCCGACGCCCTCAAGGACAAGGTCGCGGCGGCCAGCTGCCTCACCCAGGTCATGGGGTCGGACCACTGCCCCGTGACGCTCANGCTGGACCTCTCCGCCCCGGGTCGTTCGTGAACGCGAGACAGGGGGAGCTTCTTCGCAGGCTCTTGGATGCGGAGGGCCATCTCACGGCCGTGGAGCTCGCGGATGACCTGGGCTGCTCCGAGCGTACGATACGGTCGGACGTGGGGGTGCTGCGGGACGCGATGGCCCGCGAGGGGCTGCGCACCACCGTGGACGCCAGGCGCGGTGCCGGCATCGGCCTCACCGTGGTCCCGGGAGAGCACGACTCGCTGCTGCGTCTTCTGGGTGAGAGCGACACGTCCATGCACCCACGCTTCGAGCGCCTGTGCCAGGAGATGCTGCTGANGGTGGCCACGCCGGGCCCCCATAGCTCCCGTAGCCTGGCCTCTGCCCTCTACCGCACGCCCACGCAGGTGCAGCGCGACCTTCACTGGTGGCGCGGGGTCTTGGGAAAGAGGCACCTTGCGTCGGTCAAGGGGCGTTCCGTGGACGTGGAAGGCGACGAATGGGCCCTTCGCGGCTTTGTCATGTCGCTTCTCTTCGCCCTGGCGCCTCCGGCCGTGCGCTCCCACATCCTGCCCATGCTCACCGACGGGCTCTCGGCNGAGNANCTTGCTGCCATCGAGGAGTGCGANGAGGACCTCCAGGATGCCCTGGGTTTTGAGTTTTCCGGCAACGCCGCTTGGCAGCTCTCGGTGTACCTGGTCCTCATGCTGGTGCGCATTCGCCTGGGCCACGTCATCGAGTCGTGGCCGCACGGCCAGGAGCCCCACGGGGTCCTGCGAAAGCTCGGTGCCAAGCTGGAGAGGCGCTGCGCCGTTGCCGTGAGCGACGCCGAGCTGGCGCTGCTCTGGGACATGGCGCGGTGCTGCACGTGGCAGTGGAGCCTTGCCGCCCTGGATGCGGCCGAGCCCAGCGAGCGTGCGCGCACCATCGTGGGCGCCATGGACCGGGCCCTGGCCGCCGCCTTTGGCGAGCCCCTNTCCCCTGCCCTGATCAAGCCCCTGGCCATCNTCGTCGAGAGCAGCCTCGTGCGCCGCNCCTGCGGGCTCTCGGCGCTCAACCCCAACGAGTGCTCGGTCAAATACGACGCCATGGATGCGGCTGCGGCCGTCTCGTCGGTGCTCTGCTCGGTGCCCGAGTTTGTGGACGCCGACCTCTACGGGTCGGACTATGGACGCCTCTTGCTGGCGCTGCTCGACTACATCGAGTCGACGGGGTCGCTGCGCTCGTTGCGCGTGGGCCTTGTGGTCAACTCGGGTATCGACCTGGCCATCTGGGGGGCGGCCCGCATCGAGCGCCTGTCGCCACGCCTCAAGGTGGTCGACGTGCTCAACGGGCAGAGGGTCGAGGCTGCGGGTGGCCCCGCTGCCGCCGNCCTGGAGCGGTTCGACTTCCTCGTCTCCTTTGAGCCGCTGTCGGTAGACTATCCCAGCATCACGGTGTCACCGGCGGTCTCCCGCGCCGACGTCGACGCCATAATCGACTCCATCCCCCTTTGGCGTCGCGGCCGCACGCCCATACCCTGGGCCCGAAAAACGCTGCNTGCATTGGCTGACNCCCATGGGCTCGTGGGGGCGCTCTATGAGGACCTCTGCGCCGAGGGGCTCCTTGCCATGGGGGAGGAGCGGTTCCGCTGGCTCTTGCGGGAACTCTCGTGCGTCAAGGGGCGCACGCTGGTGTGGTGCTGGTGCGGCCCCGACGTAAAGGCTGCCGGCATTCGCATCTATACGGTGTCCGGTGCCCCCCAGGNGGCGGTGCAGTGGCCGTCCNTGGCGGTGCTGGTGCTCCCGATCTCCGAGCGTGGTCAGCTCGCGGTGCAGACCCGTTGGTTCAAGCAGCTCGTGGCTGAGTTCGCCGACCTNGGGACCCCGGCAGACGACGAGTTCCTCTCCACGCTCACCCGCCAAGAGGGGGCGGTCTGGGCGTAGGNGCCAAGGCGGGTCGATACGCAACAAGGGCCCCTTTCGCGCGGCGAAAGGGGCCCTTGTGCGGGCGCGTGCCCAATGGTTGGACGCGGTGTTGGCTNGGCGCGGTGGCGCTGGCAGAAGGACAGAGTGAGGTAGCCGGACAGGGCGCCGCCGGCGGCGCAGAGCATGCCCTTGAGCAGGGTCATGGCGCCCAGGCCCAGAGGCCCGGTGGCCTGCATCGCCAGGGTGCAGGTGCCGGTCATGGCGACGGCGCAGATCAGGGCCACCAGGAGCATGGAGGCTCCGTATGCGCGGGGCATGGGGCAGCAGAGCAGCCCGTCGCCCTCGGCGGCCGTGAACGTTCCGTGGGCCCGATCCATCTTGGTGAGCGGCACCACGCAGGCAAAGAGCAGGGGTCCCAGAAGCAGGCCAGTGAAGGCCAGGTCGTGGGCGGCGTCGGCCGGGGTGNAGATGGCGCCGGGGGCTGAGTGGTGCAAGAGGTAAAAGATGACGGCGTTGATTATGCCGTTGATGACGCCGTAGCCGATGAGGCACTTATGGCGCATATAGGCGACAAAGGGTTTGGGCTGATGGGCGCTGTGCTCGGCGACTGATTCCATGGTTTCTCGATCCTCCCGTGAGAGCCTGCGTGTAATGCATATTCTGATGATATGGGCGCGTCCCTTGACGAGGGCAAGTATAGAAAGCGNTGGGGCGTAGCNGGCCTTCAACCGTTTCCGGAGCTCCGGAAACGGTTGCGGCGCGGCTATGTCTGACCGCTTCCTATGATGGGTGCCGTACTCAAGCCCCGACGGAGACGCCCTATGACGCCCCGCCAGACCACTTCCGANGGAGGAAGNATGGCATCTATCAAAACCGCATCCAAGGCCGAGGGAGNCGCCGAGAAGTTCCTGGTGGCGCCGATCANCGTGNTGATCTTGGCCCAGATGGGCACCTCCGGTGACAACGGGGCCCTGGGCCTCGCCAACCAGCAGCTGGTGGACGTGCTGGGGGCCACCACCCCCGACATCCAGCTTGCCAACATGGTCTACTCCCTCATGGCTGGCGCGTTCATGGTGGCCGGCGGCCTGGTGGGCACCATCATCGGCTTCCGCAAGAGCTTCCGTATCGGCGTGGCCATGTGCGCGGCGGGCGAGCTCGTCATGNCCCTGGCCCCGTCGATGGCNGTGTTCATCTGGGGCGGCCGTGTGCTCGTGGGCTTTGGCGCGAGCTTCATGATCCCCGCGGTGCTGGGCCTCGTTCCCTTCATCTACCACGGAAAGAACCGTCTCGTCGCCTTTGGCTGCATCGGCGCGGCATCGGGCCTCTCTGCCTTCCTGCCCTTGGGCCTGGGCATCGTCATGGAGGCCTCCGGCTTCCGTGTGACCTTCGGCGTTGTGGCGGCCTACTTCGCCGTGGTGCTCCTGGCCTCGCTGGCCCTGCCCTCCTTTGAGAAGCCCGAGGGCAAGNTGCATTTCGACTGGCTCGGCTGCGGCATCGCCTCTGCTGGTCTGTTCCTGATCCTCGTGGGCCTGTCGCGCATCTCTGCCTGGGGTCTCGTCGCTCCCTTTGCCGACGCCCCCTTCACGGTCTTCGGTATTTCCCCGGCGCTGCCCATGGTGTGCGTCGGCCTGGTGCTCCTTGCCATCCTGGTCCCTGTGGAGAAGCGCATCGAGGACAAGTACNGNATCGCTTTGATCCCCCACTCCTTCCTCGCGACCCCGCAGGTCCGTGCCGGCCTCGTAGCCAACGCCGTCACCTTCTTCTTCATGGGCATTCAGGCCATCCTGCTCTCGCCCTACCTGCAGCTCGTTGCNGGCNGGTCGCCGNTGCTCANNGGCGTCATGGCCCTCGCTGTGGGCATCCCCACGTTCCTGTTCGCCTTGGGCGTGCCCAAGCTGCTGCCCAACGCCAATCCCCGCACCATCATCCAGGCCGGCTATGGCGTCATGGCCTTCTCCTTTGTNCCCATGGGTCTCGCCCTGCACGGCTCCGAGGCAGGTCCCCTCATGTGGGTGGGCCTGGTCATTGCCGGTGCCGGCGCCGGTCTGGTGAGCGCCGAGGCCTCCAGCATCGTGGCCCTGGCCGTCAACGAGCGCGACGCTGCCCAGTCCGGCGGCATCCAGGCCACCATGCGCAACGTGGGCCAGGCCATCGGCGTGGCCGCCATCGGTGCCGTGCTCCTCTTTGGCATCACCGCCAACATCAACACGGCCATGGAGCAGAACTCCGCCGTCACCCCCGCTGTGCGCGAGGCCGTGGCAGAGCGCAACATCACCCTCATGGGCGACGCCCAGTTCGAGCAGACCATCGCCGACATTCCCATGGACGACACCTGCCGCGAGGCTCTGGTCTCCATCAACTCCGACGCCCGCGTCGAGTCCACCCGAACCTCGTTCACGGTCTCGGCGGCCCTCGTTCTCCTGGGGCTTGTCAGCACCCGCTGGATCACCATCTTCAGGAAGCAGGAAGAGCCCGTCTCCGACGTGGTGGCCGGCGAGCAGGCCCTCGAGCTCACCCAGCTTGCCGAGGACGTTGCCTAACCCTTCGCTGTGCGGGGCGGCGGGAACGACCCGCCGCCCCTTCTTAAGAAAGGAGTGCGCCATGAAGCGCCTCTTTACCAACGCCACTTTTGTGACCATGCGCGACGCCCGGGAGCGGGCCGAGGCCCTGCTGGTGGATGACGACGGCACCATCGCCTACGTGGGCGACCTCGGCGAGGCCCGCTCCCTTGCCCAGGGCGCCCCCGAGACCGACCTGCACGGCGCCTGCGTGCTGCCGGGCTTCATCGATCCCCACAGCCACTTCACCGGGGCGCTGCAGTACCTACTCTATGCCGATCTCTCGCAGTGCACATCCTTCGCNCAGATCGAGGCCGTCCTGAAGGAGTTCGCCGCCTCCCGCCCCNTCGGCGAGGACGGCGTCATCATGGCCATCGGCTACGACCAGAACAACCTGGAAGAGGGCCAGCACCCCACCCGCGAGCTTCTGGATTCCGTCTCCACCGAGGTGCCCATTCTCATCACCCACGTGTCCAACCATATGGGCGTGGCCAACTCCCGCNTGCTGGAGCTTGCCGGTCTGGATGCNCGGACGCCTGACCCCGAGGGCGGCCGCTACGGCCGTGACGACAACGGCGAGCTGACGGGTTATGCCGAGGAGCCCGCCGCCATGAACGGCCTCTACGCCGTCACGACGCCCCGCATGAACTTAGACTTCTTCTCCATGGCCAACGACATGCAGGANGTCTACCTGGTGNACGGTGTCACCACGTGTCAGGACGGCGCCACGGGCCCCGACATGGCCAACGTGCTCTGCGCCCTGGCCGAGCGCGGCCTTCTCAAGATGGACGTCGTGGGCTATCCCATGGCGGGGAGCGATCCCTTGGCCACCCTGGAGGCCCATCCCGACTATGACGGGTCCAACTATCGGGGGCATTTCCGCCTAGGAGGCCTCAAGATGTTCCTCGACGGGTCGCCGCAGGGCCTTACGGCGTGGATGAGCGAACCCTACGTGGAGGGCCCCGAGGGCGAGCGCGACTGGTGCGCCTACGGCACTATGAGCGACGAGGATGCCCTGGCCTTTGCCAAGGCGGCCGTGGACACCAACCACCAGCTGCTCTGCCACACCAACGGCGACGCCGCCGCCGACCAGCTCCTGCGCGTTTACGCCCAGGCCCGGGCACAAAGCGCCAACCCCGACGCCAAGGCGCTCCGCCCGGTGATGACCCACTGCCAGACCGTTCGCAAGGACCAGCTCGAGACCATGGCCGAGCTATCGATGGTCCCCTCCATCTTCGCTTCCCACGTGTGGTACTGGGGCGACGCCCATGTGAAGAACTTCGGCCCCGTTCGCGGCGGTCGGGTGAGCCCTTGCGGCGACGCCGTGGACTGCGGCCTGCCGTTCACGCTCCATACCGATACCCCGGTGCTGCGCCCCAACCTCCTCGAGGGGGTGTGGTGCGCCGTGCGCCGCGTCACCAAGGGTGGCCGCCAGCTCGACGCCGAGCAGGCCGTGAGCGTCTTTGACGCGCTGCGCGCCATCACCTACAACGGCGCCTACCAGTACGGCGAGGAGAGCTCCAAGGGGACCCTGGAGGCGGGCAAGCTGGCCGACCTCGCCGTGCTCGACGCCAACCCCCTGGAAGTGGACCCCGATGAGATCCGCTCCATCAAGGTGTTCGCCACCGTCAAGGAGGGCGAGAACGTCTGGGAGCGCAAGGCCTGCTAGTGGGTTTGGGCCACGGCCGATATGCAGGGGGCTGGAGACGCCGTGTCTCCGGCCCCTCTTCTTTTTGCGGCTCTCCTACAGCCCGCAGAACGCCAGCACGCGCTCGAGCTCCCGTGCGGCCTGGATGTAGCCGGCGTCCCACGACGCCTCCAGCCGCGCCTTGTCGAGGCACGCGTTGTCCACCGGCATGGTGTCGGGCCGGATCACGAGGGCCTGGCCCCGGCGCTCCATGTCCTCGAGCTCGGCCATGGCGTCGTTGTAGGCCTGCGCCCTGGCCACGAGCGCCTCGGCCACCCGCGGGTAGCGAGCCAGCGCCCGGCGGGCCAGGAGCCGCTGGGCCGTGCCGAGGGTCTCCTTGCGGTAGCCACGCGGCCGTGTGGCCACCACCACGAGCCGCTCGTAGCCGTCGGCCAGGGCCATGCCGTGGGGCAGCCCGCCGCGGTCTCCCAGGCCGCCGTCGAACCAGAGCTCGCCCTCGATCTCGACGGGGTTCATGAGGAGGGGCATGGTAGAGCTGGCCCGGGCGTGGCGGGCGAGGTCCACGGGGTCGGCGTAGTCGGCCTTGTGCCACGTGCGGGTGCGTCCGGTGTCGGCCGAGAAGGCCTGCANNGCGGCCTCGGCGGGGGTCTCGCAGAAGGCGCCCCANCGCACGGGCACCTCGCCCGACTCCACGCACCCCTCGTAGAGGTAGTCGGAGTTGAAGTAGCNCTCGCNGCNCAGGAANTGGCCGATGCCGCCGNAGCGCGGGTCGTCGGCGTACTCCACGAACTGCAGCCGTGAGCGGTGGGCGTCGCGGGCCACGTGGTTCACCGTGAGCGACGAGCCGGCCGAGACGCCGCACACGTAGGGGAAGTCGAGGCCCAGGTCCTCGAGGGCCTGGGAGAAGGCCGCGGTGTAGGAGGCCCGCATGNCGCCGCCCTCGAAGCACAGTGCGACGTCGTTCACGCGGGTCACGGGGTTGTTCGCCATGGGGTCGCTCGCTCTCGGGTCGTGTCGGGTGCTAGCATCGGGCATTGTATCCCGCGCGCGAAAGGCCGGACATGGANCGCGNAACTCATGTGGACAGGGCCCGCGAGGTCCTGAGGGAGGCCGTGGAGCAGAGCGACGACCTCGTGTTCTTCGGCGGTGCCGGCGTCTCCACGGCCAGCGGCATTCCCGACTNCCGCTCCGAGGACGGCCTCTACCGCCAGCAGTTCGCCTACCCGCCCGAGACCATGCTCTCCCACAGCTTCTACGAGGCGCACCCGACCGAGTTCTTCGACTTCTACCGCAAGAAGATGGTGGCCCTGGGGGCGAGGCCCAACCGCGCCCACCGCAAGCTGGCCGAGCNCGAAGGGTCGGGCCCCCTCNNNGCGGTGCTCACCCAGAACATCGACGGCCTGCACCAGATGGCCGGCAGTCGCAACGTGCTCGAGCTCCACGGCTCGGTGCACCGCAACGTCTGCCAGGGCTGCGGCCGCGTGTACCCGGCCGAGTGGGTCATGGCNACCGAGGGCGTGCCCGTGTGCGAGGAGTGCGGCGGCCCCGTGAAGCCCGACGTGGTGCTCTACGAGGAGCCCTTGGACCGGCGCGTGCTCGACGCCGCCGCCGATGCAGTCGCCCGGTGCGACACGCTGGTGGTGGGCGGGACGTCGCTCGTGGTGTGGCCCGTGGCCGGACTCGTGGACCTCTTCTCGGGGCGCCGCCTCGTCATCGTGAACAAGGGGGCCACGGCCATGGACGGCCGCGCCGACGCCGTCCTGGACGTGGACATCGCCCGGGCCTTCGACTTCTGAGGGTCTTCCTGCGGTGTCGTGCCGGCNGAGNGCGNATCCCTCCCATAACGGTACAATCAACTAAGTCTTGCAACCGGACCCGGAGGGGCACCCATGGCGTCTGAGCACCATATGGACCGCGCAAAGATCGAGCGGGGCGTGCGCCTCATGCTCGAGGGCGTGGGGGAGGACCCCGACCGCGAGGGTCTCGTGGATACGCCCGCCCGCGTCGCCCGCGCCATGGAGGAGGTCTGTGGCGGGGCCGCCGTGGACGTCGACGGGCTCTTCTCGGTGACCTTCGACGCCGGCTGCCACGACATCGTCGTGGTGCGCGACATCCCGTTCTACTCCCTGTGCGAGCACCACCTGCTGCCGTTCTTCGGCCGGGCCCACATCGCCTACATCCCCGGCCCCGACGGCCGCGTGTGCGGCATCTCCAAGCTCGCCCGCGTGGTGGACGCCTATGCGCGGCGTCCACAGCTGCAGGAGCGGCTCTGCGCCCAGGTGGCCGATGCCGTGGTGGGACACCTCGACCCCATGGGCGTGGTGGTGGTCATGGAGGCCGAGCACCTCTGCATGACCATGCGCGGCGTGCGCAAGCCCGGTGCCATGACCAGCACGTCTGCGGTGCGCGGGGGCTTTGCTGCCAGCTCCACCACCCGTGCCGAGGCCATGAGCCTCATCTTTGACGGAACCCACGTTCGGTAGGAGGCCCTTTTGCTGAGACGNGACTNCGCCACGTGNCAGNGCGGCGACCGCGAGCTCTCCCTCGCGCGCCCGCGCGTCATGGGCATCCTCAACGTGACCCCCGACTCCTTCTCCGACGGCGGAGAGCACGCGGACACCGCGTCGGCCGTGGCCCACGGCCTGGCCCTTCTCGACGCTGGGGCGGACATCGTCGACGTGGGCGGCGAGTCCACGCGGCCCGGGTTCACCCCGGTGGACCCCGAGGAGGAGGCCGCCCGCGTGGTGCCCGTGGTCCGCGAGCTGCTGGATGCCGGCGCCCTGGTGAGCGTGGACACGCGCCATCCCTCCGTNGCCGAGCTCTGNGTGCGCCTGGGTGCGCACNTGCTCANNGACGTCACCGGCTTCACCGACCCCGCCATGGTCAAGATCGCGGCCGAGGGCGAGTGCGGTGTGGTGGTCATGCACGCCGGCGAGGTGGCNGACCACCCCACACGCCGCTCGGTGCTGCTCGACTCCGACCCGCGCTCCCGCGAGGCGGCTGCCGAGGACGCCGAGGNCGAGGTCGCGGATGGCGACGACGCGCCGGCCGACAGGGGCGACGCCTCCTCCGTGCGCCTGGACGAGGTCATGCGCAGGAGCGCCCGTGGCGTCACGAGCCCCACGGTTCGCCTGGCCTCCGGCTCCAACCGGCGGTTCACCCTGNCGGAGTCGGCCCCCATCATGCGTCGCATCATGGGCTTTCTGGGCGACCAGGCCCGCACCCTCATGCGTGCCGGCGTGGCCCACGACCGCATCTGTCTGGACCCCGGCGCGGGCTTTGGCAAGATGGCCGACGAGGACGTGGTGATTCAGCGCGCCTGCGCCCAGATGGTCTCCATGGGCTATCCCATCATGTGCGCCGTGTCGCGCAAGCGCTTCGTGGGCGCCATCTCCGGGGTGGGCTCCGCGGCCGACCGCGACGCCGCCACCATCGGCGCCGCCCTGGNCGCCGCTGAGGCCGGCGCCCGCATCCTGCGGGTGCACGACGTCGCCGGGGTGACCCAGGCCCTGAACGCGTACTGGTCCATCGCACACCCCGGACAGTCCNGCGCCTTCGTGGCCCTGNGCTCCAACGTGGGCGACCGCGTGGGCTACCTTGCCNGGGCCTGCGCCCTGATCAACGAGATCCCGCTTACCTGCGTCTCCGCCGTGAGCCACGCCTACGAGAGCGAGCCCGCCTACGGCATCGCCACCCCGGTGGCCAATGCCGTGGCCGAGCTGCGCACCGAGCTGGCGCCGGAGGTGCTGCTCGGTCACCTCATGGAGGTGGAGCAGGCCCTGGGCCGCACGCGTCCGGCGGGCCAGGACGGCCACGGGCCCCGCACCATCGACTGCGACCTGGTCTTTGTGGAGGGCGAGCGCCACGCCGGCGAGCGCCTGCGGCTGCCGCACCCCGGCCTCGTCGAGCGCGACTTCGTGCTGGTGCCCATGGAGGACCTGGTGCATGACCCGGCCCGCTACCTGCGCCATGCCGGCATCGCGGTGCTGCCCCGCGAGGAGCGCGTGGGCATCGTGCTGGCGGACCTCGGCCCCATCGAGTGGTAGGGGGCACAGTGGTGGATGTGGTGGGCACCTGCGCCTCGGTCCTCGACGAGGCCGCCTCCCTCGCCCGCGAGGNNGTCCCGGCCGGCACCTGCGTGGCCGCTCGCGAGCAGACCGCCGGCCGNGCCCGGCTCGGCCGCGTNTGGGAGTCGCCGGCCGAGGGGCTGGCCGTGGCCGTGGTCCTGCGCCCGAAGGCGCCCATGGGGCTGCTCTCGGGGCTGTCGTCCGTGGCGGGCCNCGGCGCCGTGGACGCGCTGCGGGCCCTGGGGGCGCCGGTCTCGCTTGCATGGCCCGACGACGTGGTNGATGCCTGTGGCCNNAAGCTGGGCGGCGNCGTGTGCAGTGCCGGCTATGGCGAGGGCGGCGTGTTCGTGGTGGCGGGGGTCTACGTGAACGTCCTGCCCCCCGACGGCGACCTCGCGACCGCCGGTTCGCCCGCGCCCCGAGAGGCGGCGGGTCTCGCCTCCCTGCTCGATACGGTGCCCGGCCTCGAGACCCTCGCCGCCGCGATCGGCGACGCCGTCGTCTCCCGCGTCCGCGCCTGGGAGGANNNCATCGCCGCCGGCCAAGGCACTGCCGGCCCCCTCGGGCCGGTGCTCTCGGAGTGGTTCGACGAGATGCCCCTCATGGGCCGGGAGGTGCGGGTGCTCCTGCCCGACGGCCGCGTGGCTGCCGAGGGCATGCTGGCGGGCATCGACGGCTGGGGTCGCGTCACCGTGCGCACCGACGACGGCCGGGAGCTGGAGTTCTCCAGCGAGCAAGGGTCCGTGCGGCCGCGGNAGGGCGGCCCTGCGTCCTTCGGTGAGTGGCTGACCCTTCAGTGAGTGCCTTTGCATGCCTCGGTGAGTGAAAACCCGCACACCAAGGCTCCGTGAGCGTCCTAATCGCTCACTGAAGGTCATCGGGCCGCTCACTGAGCACCCCGCCCCGACCCCTCCCCGCGGCCGTTGTTCAAAACTACATACACACTGAAGTC
>NZ_CAJMXC010000009.1:6018-42714 GCF_905219715.1 Olsenella sp. CU969 | reverse complement strand
CCACTGCCCCTCCTCCGCACCCCCCCCTCCTCTGCACCTGAACGCGGCTGAGGGCGGGTCCCGACGCGCTCGCTGCCGGTGCGGCCCTCGCCGATGGGATCGTGGTGGGCCTCAAGTGCGGCGGTTCCGACGGCCTCTCGGGCATCACGGCCAACCCGGTCATCGGCCGCGTGAGCGACCGCGTGGCGGCCGAGGGCGGCACGTCGGTGCTCTGCGAGGTGCCCGAGATGTTCGGCGCCGAGGACTTCCTGCTCGGCCGCTGCGACAGCCGGGAGACCTTCGACGAGGCCCTGGCCGCGGCCAAGCCCGGCTGGGTGGACTTCGACGCCGTGCTGGCCTGCGCCAGCGGACGCAGGACCTCGGCGGAGCGCCGGGGTGCGGCGGAGGTCGCCATCTGGAAGGACGGGGTGACGCTGTAGGACCCGCTGTCCCACCACCCGGACACTTTTGTCCCAATGGTCGGGCACTTTTGTCCCAAACCGCCGCCGGCGCCCCCGGCCGCCCGTTGGACGAGCGGCCGGGGGCGCCGTGTGTCTCCCGTGTTTGGCGCTAGAACTGCCGCCTCTCGTAGATGGCGCACGACACNTGCGAGGANACGGCGTAGACGGCCAGCACCGCCACTGCCGCGAGGACGGCGAGGGGCGCCCCCTGGCCGCTGGCGGCCAGCCCTTCCAGCCACGCGTCCACGTGCGGCCCCCACTGGGCGAGCACGCCCACCTGCTCGAGGGTGGCCATGGCGAGGCAGAACGCCAGGATCACGACCGCCGGGGCCAAGCGCGACGCCTTGGTGGCGCCGTAGCGCAGGTAGACCGGCATAGAGAGCGACGCCAGGAGCAGGATGGCCAGGGCGGCGGCGGCAGAGGCCACGGAGGTGGTGNNGAGCAGCTCCCCGATGCCGGGCCCCTCCGTCGGGAGCACCGTCGCCACGGGGAGCCCCGTCTCGGCGAGCCAGGAGAGCGGCACCGCGAGCGCCACCGCCGCGAGGACCGAGACGGCGCACGAGACCAGCACGGTCAGGTACCTGCCGCGCACCACCTGGCTCCGCGTCACGGGCAGCGTGAGGCGGAAGCGCTCCCACCCGTTCTGCTCGTCGACGGTGAACAGGCTTGTCATGAAGAGGAGCGGGAAGAACCCCGCGATCGCCACGCTCCCGGTGAACAGCGCGATGAACACGCCGATGAGCGCGAGCTGTGCGAGGGGCTTTCTCATGGTGAGGATGTCCGAGATGATCACGGTTCGCATGTCACGCCTCCCTCTCGCCCTTGACGGCGAGCGTCATGTACTCCTCGATGGTGGCCCGGCCCACGGCGAGGNCCGGGCAGGCCGCGGCCAGGGCCCGGCNGTCGGGCGCCATCACCACGGTCTCGTAGGGGCGCCGCTCCCAGCGCAGCCCCTCGACGCCGGCCGCCCGCAGGCGCTCGAACTGCTCCGCCGTGCACCGCACGACGCCCGCGGTATCCGTGATGTCCTCCTTGGCCAGGTCGAACGCCACCCGGCCTCCGTCCAGGCACACGACCTCGTCGGCGGCCTTCTCGAGGTCGGTCGTGATGTGGGTGGCCATAAGGACGCCACGGCGCTCGTCTTGTGCCATGAAGGCTCGCAGGTCGTCGAGCACCTCGTCTCGGGCCATGGGGTCCAAGCCGGCGGTTGCCTCGTCGAGGATGAGCAGATCGGGGTCGTGCGCCAGGGCGAAAGCCAGCGAGAGACGCATGCCCATGCCGCGGGACAGCTCGCCAACCGACTTAGTGGGGCCAAGACCGTAGTCTTGGCAGAGGGAGCGAAACCGGTCGTCGTCCCACTCGGGGTAGGCGGCCTTTCCCACGCCTCCGACCGCTGAGACGCGCAGGGCGCGGGGCAGCGGGATCGTGTCGAACACCACTCCCACGCGGGCCTTGAGGTCGCGGGCAAGGGAGGGTGCCCAGGGCACGGGCTCGCCCAGCACCTCCACGCTGCCGCCGTTGGGGGTCACAAGGCCCAGCAGGCACTTGATGAGGGTGGACTTGCCGGCGCCGTTGGGCCCCACGAGGCCGCAGACGCAGCCGGGCTCCACCGTGAGGGACACGCCCTCGAGGGCGAAGTCTCGGTACGACTTGCAGAGGTCGGAGACCTGCACCAGGGGTTTCATGGCGGGTCGGGCTCCTTTCGGGCGGGAGGGGTCAGCCCTCCCGGACGTCTTGGATGAGAAGGTCGAGCATGGCCGGCAGCTCCGCGAGCGGCACACCGGTGGCGGCGGCCTCGTCCACGGCCCGGGCGAGCAGGTGCTCCACGCGGCGCAGGCGCCCCTCCTGGAGGAGCTCGGCGCTGCCGCCCGAGACGAAGCTGCCCTTGCCCTGCACCGTGTCGATGAAGCCGCGGTGCTCGAGCTCCGTGTAGGCGCGCTTGGTGGTGATGACGCTCACCCGCAAGTCGTTGGCCAGCGAGCGGATGGAGGGCAGGCGCTCCCCGGCGGCGAGCTCGCCGTTGAGGATGGCCCGCTCCAGCTGGGCCGCGATCTGCTCGTAGATGGGCAGGTCGCTGGAGTTCGAGAGGATGATGTCCAAATCGCTCCTCGGGTTGCCTTACTGTGTATACACGATATGTACAGTATGGGTACAGTGGGGAGCTGTCAAGGGGGATCTCAAAGGACGGCGCGGGCCGGTGGCGGGGAGCGGTGCCGAGGGCCATAATCCAAGGGACCGGGAGGCCCGGCAGGGGTCGGGAGGAGAGGGGGGCATGGAGGTACGCGACGCGGGGCGCCAGGACATAGGTGCCATGCTCGACCTGTTGGCGCAGGTGAACCGGGTGCACGCCGAGGGCAGGCCCGACCTGTTCCGCCTGGGCACCAAGTACGGAGCCGACGAGCTCGCCGCCATCCTGGAGGACGACGGCCGACCCGTCTTCGTGGCGGTGCTCGACGGGCGTGTGGCGGGCTACTGCCTCTGCGATGTGCGGACCGTGGAGGGCGACCCCATCCGCCGCGACGCCACCACGCTCTACATCGACGACCTCTGTGTGGACGAGGGCGTCCGCGGCCGTGGGGTGGGGCGCGCCCTCTACGGGCACGCGGTGGCGTGGGCCAGACAGCGGGGCTTTTTCAACGTGACGCTCAACGTGTGGGAGTGCAACCCCGGAGCCCGCGCCTTCTACGAGACCCTAGGCATGGCGCCGATGAAGACCTGCATGGAGCAGGTGCTGTAGGGCCTTTGGCTCGGCTCCCGGGGTGCGCCCTTCAGCCGCCCCCACCATCCGGGTCGACGCAGGACTCCAGGTGGCGAGGCCCCGCTACCACCCCTTGCAGACGTCCACCCACCGGGCGCCGTCGCAGGCCCTCTCGGGCTCCTCGCACGACAGGCGCACGGCGCTGGCGGCGTTGCCGGCGGCGGGGTACACGGTGTCGAACCGCCGCAGGCTCTCGTCGAGGTACACGTCGCAGCCGGGCTCCACGCCGAACGGGCACACGCCGCCCACGCCGTGGCCGATGCGCTCCTCGGCCTCGTCGCGGCCCAGCATCTTGGCCTTGGTGCGNAACTCCGCTTTGAACCGGGGGTTGGCGATGCGCGCGTCGCCGGCGCAGACCACGAGGGCCACCCGGTCGCCCACGGCGAACGACAGCGTCTTGGCGATGCGCGCCGGCTCGCACCCCACGGCCTCGGCCGCNAGCTCCACCGTGGCGCTCGANGTGTCGAACTCCATGNCCCGGTCCTCCNGCCCGGCCGCCGCCAGGGCCCTCCGTGCCCTCTCGATTCCCATGGCCCTCCTCTCGTCTACCCTCTCGGCCCACAAGCCTAGGGCAACCGCCGGCACCCGCCCCGAGGGTTCGTCAAACCGTGACAGAGCGGGCGGGGGAGCGGCTGTGCGAGACTGAAAGGGCCGCCTTCCAGACCAGACCGCCCCCCGATGGGAGGACCCGCCCGTGGCCCTGTTCCATATCGCCCTCGTGCTGCTCGTGTCGGTGCTCGTCTCCGCGGTGCTCGAGCAGTTCGTCCCCCGCGTCTCGCTGCCCCTCGTGCAGGTGGCCATCGGCCTGGCCATCTCGCTCCCGCTGGGGTCGGTGGCCCTCGTGCAGGTGGACCCCGAGCTCTTCCTCGTTCTCTTCATCGCCCCGCTGCTCTTCGACGAGAGCCGCCACGTGCCCCTCGCCTCCATGGCACGGCACTGGAGGCCCATCGCCTCGCTCTCCCTGGGGCTCGTCGTGGCCACGGCGCTCGCGGTGGGCGTCGCGCTCCACGCCGNGCTGCCCACCGTNCCCNTGGCCGCCGCCATCGCCCTCGGCGGCGCTGTGGCCCCCACCGACGCCGCGGCCGTCTACGCNCTCTCCCGCGACGTGGCAGTCACCAANNGCCAGGACGCCATCCTGNCGGCGGAGTCGCTCTTCAACGACGCNTCGGGCGTGGTCACGTTCCAGTTTGCCGTCGCAGCCGCGGTGACCGGGTCTTTCTCGGCGGCCGAGGTGTCGGTGGCCTTTGCGGTCACGTTCGCCGGCGGCCTGGCCGTGGGCGCCCTCATGGGCCTCGCCGGCGCGCTCGTGCTGCGGGCCCTTGGGTCCACCGGCCTCGAGAGCACGACGGCCCACGTGGCGTTCGAGGTGCTCACGCCGTTCCTCGTCTACCTCGTGGCCGGCGAGCTCGGCGTCTTCGGGATCCTCGCCGTGGTGGCGGCCGGCATCGTCATGGNCGCCATGCCNGAGCGCCGCNCGCCGGCCCGGGCCCGTATGCGCCTGGTCTCCTCCAACGTGTGGGAGTTCGTCGCCTTCATCATCAACGGCGTCGTCTTCGTGATCCTGGGCATGGAGCTGCCCCGCGCCCTCCTGCCGTCGTGGCGCTCGCCCGCCATCTCCAACGGCACGCTGCTTGCGAGCGCCGTCGCCGTCTGCCTCGTCGTGGTGGCCGTGCGCCTGGGNTGGACCCTGGCCATGGAGCTNGTGCGNGCCCGGTCCCTCTCGCGGTCCGGCGCCGCCTGCGCGGGCGCCGCCGAGAGGGGCGCGGCCACGGCGGGGGGAGCGCTCCGCTCGGCGGCCCTGCTCANCCTCGCCGGNCCCAAGGGCGCCATCACGCTCTCGGTCATCCTCACGCTGCCCTANCTCACGGCGGCCGGCGACCCCTTCCCCGAGCGAAACGTCCTCGTGTTCATCGCCTCGTTCGTCATCGTGGCCACGCTGCTGCTGGCCAACTTCGCCATGCCGCTCGTGGCGCCCTCGCCCGAGGACGCCGACGGNGAGGCGCGTGCCCTCGACGAGGCCCGCCTGGCCGTGCTGGAGCCCGTGGTGCGCGAGCTGTCGCGCCGCCCGCGGGACACCGCCGCCTCCCGGGCCGCGCGCCGCTTNGTGCTCTCGGGGTACGGCGACCGAATCGCCCGCGCCCGCAACCGCACGGTCGACCCGCACGCCCTCGTGTGCCTGCGCCTGGAGACCCTCGACCGCCAACGCGCCGCCGTGGCCGCACTGGCCGGGGACCCGGCCCTGAGCCCGGCGGCCGTGGAGCGCTACGACGCGCAGCTCTCCGAGCTCTTCTCCATGGTGGCGCGCCTGGGCCGCGGCGACCCCTCGGCCACCCGGGTGCGCCGGCGCCGGCCCTCGGCCCTCCGCGCCCTCGCGCGCTCCCTGGCCGACGAGGTCCGCGGCCGCGGGTCGGACGGCGCCTTCGAGCGCACGCTGCCGGTGCTGGCCCGCGCCTCCCAGGAGGCCGCCATCGGGTACCTCAGCGAGGCGGCACGCGANCCGTCCCCGGAGCGCTCCCTGGCAGCGCNGCTGCTGCTCTCGGACCACTGGGCCGTGTANAACGCGCTNGTGGAGGGGCCCGGCNCCGGCGCGTCCCCAGTGCCGCCGGGTCCCCGGCCGCGCCGCGACCTGGAACACCTGGCCGCCGAGCAGGGCGCCTCTCTCGCGGAGGCCCGGCACCTGGCGCGGGCCATGACGGCCGAGGGGCTCAGGCTCGAGCTGGACCGCATCGACGGGCTTGTGGCCTCGGGCGACCTCTCCCACGGCCAGGCGGCCGAGCTCACCGAGGAGGTCCACGTGCTGCAGCTGGGCCTCTAGGCCCGGCCCCTGTCCCACCACCCGGACACTTTTGTCCCAATGGTCGGGCACTTCTGTCCCACTTTTGCTCGTCGGCCGGGTGCCCGGGGCGTCACGCCCCCGACGGGGCGCCATGTCATGCCGAAGGTCCTTTTGGCATGGTTTTTCCTGCCGAGAGGCCCCAGAACCCATGCCAAGGCCCCCTGCGGCATGGGTTTTTCGGAAGCGGCTGCCCAAAACCCATGCCGGAGCCCTCATCGGCATGGCTGGNAACCATAAGGAAAGAAATAGGAGAAGTGACAGATGGGCCAGGCACCGCTGTCACGCCCCGCAGCTGGGCCCGGCCCCGCCGTGCGCCGCTACTTCCCCGCTGCCCCGTGGTCGATCGTCGTGGCCAACGGCTTCTGCCTGATGAACAGGGCCAGCACCAGGCCGGCCAGGCACAGCGGCACGAAGTACGCGAACAGCGGCACGAGCGCCTCGGAGTAGCCCTGGGCCACCGCGGCCTGCACCGGGCCGGATAACCCGTCCACGAACGACGGCGTGATCGAGGAGAGCGAGACGTTGTCGGCGGGCGGGAGCCTGTCGGCCACGTCCGCCACCAGGCGCGCGGTGAACAGCNACCCCACGAGCGAGGCGCCCACGGTGGAGCCCACCTGCCTGAACAGGCTGTTGGCGGCCGTGGCGGTGCCCACCATGGAGTGCGGGAACTCGTTCTGCACGATCAGCGTGAGGATCTGCAGTCCCAGGCCGAAGCCGCNGCCCACGGTGAGCAGTATCGCCACCGTCTGCCACACGGGGGTGCCCGGCGCCATGGTGGCCATCAGGCCGAACCCTGCGGCACACACGGCGCACANGGCCACGGGCATCCAGCGGTACCGACCGGTCTTGGAGGCCAGCATGCCGGTGGAGGTGGAGGCCACGAGNCTGCCGACGGACATGGGCACGCACATGAGGCCGGCCGCCTCGGGCGACATGCGGTCGANNATCTGGAAGTACGGGGGCAGGTACGACACGGCGCCCATGAGGCCGATGTTGATGAGGAAGCCNNCGGCCGAGGTGAGCACGAAGTTGCGGTCGCGGAACAGCCCCAGGGGCATGACCGGGCTCGCGGCCCGGCGTTCGGCTGCCACGAGGCAGCCCGCCGATGCCACGGCCATGCAGAGGAGTCCCACCACCTGCCAGCTGTCCCAGGCAAAACGGTTGCCGCCCCACGACAGGGCCAGCACCAGGCTGCAGACGGCGGCCGCCAGTGAGACCATGCCGGCGTAGTCGGGGTGCGTCTTCCGGTCGGCCGCATCGCGGGGGAGGAACCTCCAAAGACCGGCCAGCGCCGCGAGGGCAAGCGGGACGGTGAACCAGAAGNTNCAGCGCCAACCGGTGACCTCCACGAACCACCCGCCCAGGAGCGGTCCCACCACACGGCACGCCGTGAACGTGGACCCCATGACGCCCATGAAGGTGCCGAGGCGCCGCGGCGGGATGATGTCGGCCAGGGAGGCCTGGGACAGGATGATGAGGCCGCCCCCGCCCAGGCCCGAGACGAGCCGGCCCACGATGAGGAACCCCATGTTGGGCGTGAGCCCGCACACGGCCTTGCCCGCGGCGTAGAGGGCGAGGCATCCCATGAGGAGCCGCTTGCGCCCCACGACGTCGCCCAGCTTGCCGTAGATGGGCATGGTCACGGTGGTGGCCAGGATGTAGGTGGTGGTCACCCACTGNATNGCNTCCACGCCGCCGAGGTCGCCCACGATGGTGGGCAGCGCCGTGGCGGCGATGGTCTCGGAGAGCGAGCTCACGGCCATGGCCAGAAGCAGGGTTCCAAAGACGAGCGAGAGCCTTTTGCCCTGCAGCCCTCCCTGTGCACGCGCTGGGTCTGGGGTTGTGGCGGGGCTGCTCTTCACGGTGCTCCCTTCGGTGGTCGTGTGCCCCTTACCCATAGGGGCGCTCCCCGCGTTTCAGGGATGGTTNCGGCGAATGGCGCACACCGTGCTCATTATCAGTTTATCAATTTTATAGGAGTATGCAAGATGTGCCAAAAAACACAGCCATTAGTGCATTATTTCTTGGCTATTGCTGGTACTACGACGAGCTTCTGGCCGGTGCCGACGAGGCCGCCCTTCGGTCCCTCGGCGAGGAGGCCGTGCCCGAGGAACACCGTGCCGGGTGGCGCCGCATCCACGAGGAGATGGCGGCCGGCGGCCNGGACGACGGTTGAGCCGTCGCACGCGCGAGAAAAGGGAAGGAATGCCATGGAGTACGCCAAACTCGGATGGAGCGGCATCGAGGTCTCGAAGGTCCGCCTNGGCGNCATGAGCTTCGGCGAGCCGAGCCCCCGGTTCCACCGGTGGACCCTCGGCCCCGGCGACACTCGCTCCGTGGTGGCCAGGGTCTTGGACGATGGCATCAACTTCATCGACACCGCCAACTGTCACTCCTCCGGCACGTCCGAGGAGCACATCGGCCGCGCCCTACGCGACCTCGGCGTCGACCGCTCCCGGGTGGTGCTTGCGTCCAAGGTCTACTTCAACGAGGGCAACCTCTCGGCGGCGGCCATCGAGCGCGAGGTCGACGGGACGCTCTCGCGCCTGGGCACCGACTACCTGGACCTCTACATCATCCATCGCTACGACTACGGCACCGACCCCGAGGAGACCATGGGGGCGCTCGACGCCCTGGTCCGCTCCGGCAAGGTGCGGGCCCTGGGGGGCGAGCGAGATGTACGCCTACCAGCTCCAGAACCTGCAGCACGTGGCCGACGCCCACGGCTGGACCCGCTTCGCCTCCATGCAGTGCCACTACAACCTGCTCTACCGTGAGGACGAGCGCGAGCTCATCCCCGTGTGCNGGCAGCACGNCATGGCGCTCACGCCCTACAGCCCGCTGGCGTCCGGCCACCTGACGCGCCCCACCTGGGACACCCGCTCCGTGCGCAGCGAGACCGACGCCACCATGCGCGGCAAGTACGACGCCGCCAAGGCCCGGGACCTGCCCATCGTGGAGCGGGTGGCCGAGGTGGCTGCCGAGCACGGCGTCCCCATGGCCCAGGTGGCCCTGGCGTGGCTGTGGGCCCGCGGCGTGGAGAGCCCCATCGTGGGCTGCTCCAGGCCCTCGCGGGTGGACGACGCCTGTGCCACCCTCGCCCTCGAGCTCACGGCCGACGACATGGAGCGGCTCGAGGGGCCCTACACCGCCCACGAGCTCGTGGGGCCGTTCGCCCATCCCCTTGGAACCCGATGAGAGGAACACCCATGGGCAAGTCACTCGTCGCCTTCTTCAGCTACGGCGGCCGCACCGCCGCCGTAGCCCGCCGCGTGGCCCAGGCCCGCTAGACGCCGGGGGGGGGTCCGGGGGTCCGCCGTTTTCATCCATGTGGTGGGACGTGAGACAGATTGTGTTCAGGCTGTAAGGCGGTCCCTGCNGGGGTAGGANGGGTGGCCACCGTCTACGGGCCGCCGCGCCCACCTTATAAGGAGAGCAGCCCATGGAGGCGTTCATCGACCAGTTCGGCTACCTGGCCGTCGGTGCCCTCATCCTCATCGAGAACGTGTTCCCGCCCATCCCGAGCGAGGTCATCCTGCCGCTGTCCGGCTTTCTCACCACCACAAGCCACCTCACCCTCCCCGGTGCGATCGTGGCCGCCACGGCGGGCTCGGTGCTCGGCGCGTTCATCCTCTACGGCATCGGCCGCGTCATCAGCCGCGAGCGTCTCGTGGCGTTCTTCGAGACGAGACCCATGCGCCTGCTCGGGTTCACCGGGGCCGACGTCGAGCGCGTCGTGGGGTGGTTCGAGACCCGTGGGCAGCTCTCCGTCCTGCTCTGTCGCTGCGTGCCCGGCGTGCGCAGCCTCATCTCCATCCCGGCCGGCACCGCCCGCATGGGCGTTGGACGCTTCACGCTCTACACGCTGGCGGGGTCCCTCCTGTGGAACACCGTGCTCTGCGGCCTGGGTGCGGCGGCGGGCGACGCCTGGCACAATGTGGCCGGCTCCGTGGCCTGGGCCTCCGACGTGCTCAAGCTGGCCGTCGTGGCCCTGCTCGTGGCGGGCGCCTGCTGGTGGGTCGTGCGCCGGGCGGTCCCCGCGTGGCGTGAGGACCGCGCCTAGCGGGGCTTTCCCACCCCTCCTCGTCGCACCCCCCTCCGCGCACCTCCCCGCCGCACCTGAACACGGATAGGGGCGACCCTCTCGGCACCTGAACGCGGTTGGGGGCTGATTCTGTGCACCTGAACGCATCCGAGGGCGACTTTCGGCGTAGAACGGCGCCGAAGGTCGCCCTCATTCACGTTCAGGTGCGGAGTGTCCGTTGGTTTGTATATTCATGACGTTATATTATCGTAAGATTAACGACTCCTATCCCAGGGTACGACGCCAGAAGTGTAGGCACCCTTCGAACCTTGGGAGCATGTATGAAGACGACTCATGGGATCACCCGCCGCGCGTTCGTCGGCGGCACCGCGCTGGCCGCCGCCCTCGGCCTGGCCGCCTGCAAGTCGGAGGGGGCGTCCGACGGCGGCTCCAGCTCCGACGGCCAGTCCGACGGCACGCTCTCGCTCTCGGTGGTGGGCCTCTCGTGCATCGACCCCTACAACGTGCAGNACGACACNGACATCTCCGTGTGCCNTCAGGTCTTCGACCCGCTCATGACCTATGACTTCAAGAAGGACGAGGTCGTGCCCTGTGCCGCCGAGTCCGTCTCGGCCAACGGCGACGGCACCGTCTTCACCTTCAGGATCCGCCAGGGCGCCACGTTCCACNACGGNNCNAANGTCGACGCCGCCGCCTTCCAGCGCGGCTGAAACCGCCTCGTGAACCCCAAGACCATGGACAGCCCCAGCGCCGTGGCCGGCGCGCTCGCNGCGGTCAAGGGCTACCAGGATGTTCTCGACGGCAAGGCCGACTCCCTCTCCGGCGTCTCATGCCCCGACGAGTACACCTTCCAGGTGACCCTCGACGAGCCGTTCTTCGAGTTCCCGATGATGTGCACCCTCATGCAGGCCGCGCCGGTGCCCCAGGCGGCCCTCGACGACCNGAGCACGTTCTTCCACTCGCCTATCGGCAACGGCGCCTATAATATCGACGGCGACTGGGTGGACGGCCAGTACGTCAACCTCGCCGCCTACGACGGCTACACCGGCGAGGAGAGGCCCAAGGTGGGCAGGCTCCACATCATGATCCAGAAGGACGTCTCCACGGGCTACCGCGAGTTCCAAGGCGGCAACGTTGACTACTGCGACGTCCCCACGGCCGAGATCTCCAACATCGAGAAGGAGTACGGCCTCTCCGAGGACGGCTACACCATCACCCCGGGCCACCAGCTCCTCATGGGCACCATGCCCGCCGTGTCGTACCTGGTGTTCAACCTCAAGGANCCGGCGCTNCAGGACGCGCACCTGCGCCAGGCCATCAACCGCGACGACATCGTGAACACGGTGCTCCAGGGCTCCGCCGCCGTGGCCGACAACCTCGTGCCGCCGGCGTGCNGGGGCTACAGGCAGGGCCAGTGGGCCTACGCGCGGTACGACCCCGACAAGGCCAAGGAGCTCGTGNCCCAGTACTACCCGGATGGNANGCCCGAGCTGTCGTTCCTCTACAACGCCGACGGCGGCNACGCCGACACGGTCCAGGCCAACGCCGTCGTGGCCGAGGATGTGCCCTACGCGCCGCTGACCTTCTCGACCCTGCGGAAGCTCGGCTCCAAGCGCATCAAGGAGGCCTACGTGGCGCCCAACCGGGCCCAGAGCGACGCCTCCTGGGAGCTCGCGGAGTAGCACCCCGTCACGCAGTGCCGTCCGTGTGACAGAGGTGCCTGGCCCATCTGTCACTTCGCATGTTGCGTGACTTATGACGGCCCCCTCCCGCGACACCATGCGGGAGGGGGCCGTCGTCCAGGCCGTGCGACACCGAGAGTCCCGGGTGGTGGGACAAAAGTGCCCGACCATTGGGACAAAAGTGTCCGGGTGGTGGGACAGGGGGGCGCCCCCTACGCGAAGTAGGCCACGCCGCCTTCGATGAGCGGCTGGAACAGGTTGCCGCCCACGTTCTTGTACAGCCCGCTGCCGGAGCGCTCCGTGTGGCCCATCTTGCCCATCACGCGGCCGTCGGGGCTGCAGATGCCCTCGATGGCCAGGAGCGAGCCGTTGGGGTTCACCGAGAGGTCCATGGACGGCCGCCCGTTGTCGTCCACGTACTGAGTGCACACCTGACCGCTCTCCACCATGGAGGCGAGCACGGCGTCGGGCGCCACAAAGCGGCCCTCGCCGTGGCTGACGGCCACCGTGTGCACGTCTCCCACCTCGCACTTCGAGAGCCACGGCGACAGGTCGGAGCACACGCGCGTGCGCACAAGGCGGCTCTGGTGCCGGCCGATGCCGTTGAACGTGAGGGTGGGGCAGTCCTTGTCCATGGGCCGGATGTCGCCAAAGGGCACGAGGCCCAGCTTCACCAAAGCCTGGAAGCCGTTGCAGATGCCCAGCATGAGGCCGTCGCGGTCCTGCAGCAGGCGCCGCACGGCCTCGGTGACCGCCGGCGAGCGGAAGAATGCCGTGATGAACTTGGCGGAGCCGTCGGGCTCGTCGCCGCCGGAGAAGCNGCCGGGGATCATGACGATCTGGCTGCGGTCGATGGCGTCGGCCAGGGCGGCGCAGCTTTCGGCCACGGCGTCCGGCGTCAGGTTGTTGACCACGAGGGTCTCGGCCACGGCGCCGGCGCGTCTGAAGGCCCGCGCGCTGTCAAACTCGCAGTTGTTGCCCGGGAACACCGGAATGACCACCCGGGGCCTGCCGGCGTCGGTGCCGAGGAGCGACGGCCCGTGGTAGGTGGCGCCCACGCCGCCGGTCCAGCTCACCTGTGGCACCTCGGGCAGGCCGGCGGCCTCCTCGGGTGCCGTGCGGTAGGGGAACACGCCCTCCAGCGGACGCTCCCAGGCCTCCTGCACGGCCGCCAGGTCCACGCACTCGTCGCCGGCGCGCNGCACGTACTCGTCCAGCGTCGTGCCGAGCAGGCCCACGGCAAGGCNGTCGGGGGCGTCCGGTACCTCGGCACCGTCGGCCAGCTCCACGATGAAGGAGCCGTAGGCGGGCGAGAAGAGCGCTTCTGCGCCGTGGCTCGCCACAAAGGTGGGATCGAGCTCGATGCCCAGGCCGTTGCCCAGGCTCATCTTGAACAGGGTCTCGGCCGTGGCGCCGTAGCCGGGCGTGGCCACGGAGAGCGCGGCCCCGCTTCCCACGAGCTTTTCCACAAGGGCCATGGCGCACTTCTCGGCGCCGGCCTCGGGCACGAGGGGGGCGTCGTCGCGGTAGCGCGGCACGATGCCCAGCAGCCGGTGGCCGGCCCCCTTGAACTCGGGGGAGGTCACGCGGTCCACGGGACCCACGGCCGTGGCAAACGACACCAGGGTGGGGGGCACGTCCAGCTCGTCAAAGGAGCCGCTCATGGAGTCCTTGCCGCCGATGGCGCCCACCCCGAGGTCCAACTGGGCGTCCAGGGCGCCGAGCACCGAGGCCACGGGCTTGCCCCAGCGGGCGGGTTCGTCGCGCAGGCGCTCGAAGTACTCCTGGAACGTGAGGTAGGAGCCCTCGCGGCGGAAGCCGGCCGCTACAAGGCGCGCCACGCTCTCCACCACGGCCAGGTAGGCGCCGGAATACTGGTCGGCCGCAGAGAGGTAGGGGTTGAAGCCCCAGGCCATGCCCGAGCACGTGGTGGTCTCGCCGTCCACGGGCATCTTTGCCACCATGGCGCTCGGCGGCGTGAGCTGGCGCGAGCCGCCGTGGGGCATCAAAACGGTGGCGGCGCCGATGGTGGAGTCAAACCGCTCGGAGAGGCCCTTGTTGGAGGCCACGTTGAGGTCGGAGACAACGGCCGTCAGACGCTCGGCCAAAGGCAGCGCGTCGTCTGCCNAGGCCGCCGGCACNTCCCACGCCTCGGGCGCTTCCACCAGCGCGTTCTGATGCTTGGGCNCGCCGTTGGAGGCGAGGAACTCGCGCGAGAGGTCCACCACGGTGTCGCCGCGCCAGGCCATGGTGACCCGCGGCTCGGCCGTCACGGTGGCGATGGGCGTGGCCTCGAGGTTCTCGCCGCGGGCCAGCTCGATGAAGGCGTCCACGTCCTCGGGCGCCAGGGCCACGGCCATGCGCTCCTGGCTCTCGGAGATGGCGAGCTCGGTGCCGTCCAACCCCTCGTACTTCTTGGGCACGGCGTCGAGGTCGATGGCCAGGCCGTCGGCGAGCTCGCCCACGGCCACCGACACGCCGCCGGCGCCGAAGTCGTTGCAGCGCTTGATCATCCGGCAGGCCTCGGCGTTGCGGAACAGGCGCTGGAGCTTGCGCTCCACGGGGGCGTTGCCCTTCTGCACCTCGGCGCCGCAGGTCTCGATGGAGGTGGCGGTGTGCGACTTCGACGAGCCCGTGGCCCCGCCGATGCCGTCGCGGCCCGTGCGGCNGCCGAGCAGNANCACCACGTCGCCNGGGGCGGGCNCCTCGCGGCGCACGTTGGCGGNCGGTGCGGCGCCCACCACGGCGCCGATCTCCATGCGCTTGGCGGCGTAGCCGGGGTGGTAGAGCTCGGCCACCTGGCCGGTGGCCAGGCCGATCTGGTTGCCGTAGGAGGAGTAGCCCCCCGCCGCGGTGGTCACGAGCTTGCGCTGGGGGAGCTTGCCGGGCAGGGTGTCCGCCACAGGCACCGTGGGGTCGGCCGCGCCGGTGACGCGCATGGCCTGGTAGACGTAGGAGCGCCCGGAGAGCGGGTCGCGGATGGCGCCGCCGATGCAGGTGGCCGCGCCGCCGAAGGGCTCGATCTCGGTGGGGTGGTTGTGGGTCTCGTTCTTGAAGAGGTAGAGCCAGNCCTGCTCCTCGCCGTCCACGTCCACCCTCACCTTGACGGTGCAGGCGTTGATCTCGTCGGATTCGTCGAGACCCGTGAGCACGCCCTGCGCCTTGAGGGCGCGGGCGCCGATGGTGCCCATGTCCATGAGGCAGACGGGCTTGGCGTCGCGGCCCAGGCTGTGGCGGCACTTCAGGTAGCGGTCGAACGCCCTCTGCACACGGCTGTCCTCGATGGTCACGGAGTCNAGCTCGGTGCCGAAGGTGGTGTGGCGGCAGTGGTCGGACCAGTAGGTGTCGATGACCCGGATCTCGGNGATGGTGNGGTCGCGCCTCTCGCCCGAGAAATACTCGCGGCAGAAGCGCGCGTCGTCTGCGTCCATGGCCAGGCCGCGCTCGGCGATAAACTCTGCCAGCTGTGCGTCGTCCCAGGTGCGAAAGCCGTCAAGAACCTCCACGTCTTTTGGGGCCGGGAAGTCCTGGGCCAGCGTGCCAGGCTTGTCCAACCCGGCAAGGCGCGCCTCCACGGGGTTCACCACGTAGGCCTTCACGCGCTCCACGTCCTCGGGCGAGAGCTCCCCTTCGAGCGCGTACACGGTGGNCGAGCGCACGAGCGGCCGCTCTTTCTGGCTGATGAGCTGCACGCACTCGCTGGCCGACTCCGCCCGCTGGTCGAACTGGCCGGGCAGGTACTCCACGGCAAACACAGCGGCCCCGCCCGAGGGGGGCAGCTTGTCTGTGACATTGTCCGATTGCGGCTCCGAAAAGACCGTGGGCACGCAGGCGGCGAACGTCGCCTCGTCCACGCCCTCCACGTCGTAGCGGTTGAACAGGCGCAGGCCGGTGAGGCCCGCTATGCCCACGATGTCGCGCAGCTCTTGGGCAAGGGACTGCGCCTCGATGTCGAACCCGGGCTTTTTCTCTACGTAGATCCTTGAAACCATAGGTCTGAAGGCCTCTCTCTGTGCGTCCGGTCTGCACAGACCATGATAGCGTNGCCGACTNGGCGCTGCGCCCCTTCTGAAAAGGGCGGACGCCCCGGCGCAGACAAGGGCAGACAAGGTACCAGGTTGGTTTGTCACGCCCGCGAGCCCNATGCCGGCCGCCAGTCTGGGTATGCTCCCATGGACCTGCCTCCTCCATCCGAGAAAGAAGTCCTCGTGGATCTCGCCCTTGCCCTGCTTTTGCCCCTCGCCGGTACCGTTGCCGGTTCTGCCTGCATGTTCTTTATGNCCGGCACCATGAGNCCGCTTTNGCGCCGCGCCCTCACCGGGTTTGCCGCCGGCGTTATGGTGGCCGCTTCCATCTGGAGCCTCATCATCCCCGCCATGGACCAGTCGGAGGCCATGGGCAAGTTCGCCTTCGTCCCGGCGCTCGTGGGGTTCTGGGCCGGCGTGGGCTTCCTGCTCCTGCTCGACCACGTGGTGCCCCACGAGCACGCCGACGGCGAGGACGAGGGGCCCCAGAGCTCGCTGCCCAAGTCGGCCAAGCTGGCCCTGGCCGTGATCATCCACAACATCCCCGAGGGCATGGCTGTGGGCGCCCTCTGCGCCGGCTGGCTCATGGGCGGGGCGGACATCACTACCGGCGGCATGCTGGCCCTCTCGGCCGGCATCGCCATCCAGAACTTCCCCGAGGGCGCCATCGTCTCCATGCCCCTGCGCAGCGACGGCGTGAGCCGTCCCAAGGCCTTTGGCTGGGGCGTCTTCTCTGGCGTGGTGGAGCCTGTGGCGGCCCTCGCCACCATCGCTTTGGCCGAGCTTCTGACTCCGGTGCTGCCCTACCTCCTGGGCTTTGCGGCCGGCGCCATGGTGTACGTGGTGGTGGAGGAGCTCATCCCCGAGACGGCCATGGGGGAGGGCCACTCCAATTTGGGCACGCTGCTGTTTTCTGTGGGCTTCACCCTGATGATGGTGCTGGACGTGGCCCTGGGGTGACGGGGGCGCTGTCACCTGTCCCGCCCCGTGCCTCGACGCCAGCCGCCCGCACCCCGGCCCATCGCTACCCCGCGCCCCTCTCCCGCGCCTGAAAGCGGTTGAGGGCGCCCCTATCCGCTTTCAGGCGCATGTCGTGCTCGGGGCCTAGGTAAAGGCCCTGCCCCTGCTCCGGGCGTTCGTCGCATTCATCCGTGACGCTCCCGTGCCGTGCGCATGGGAGTCGCCGCAGCGGGGAACCTATCTGTATGGGCGCCCTCTCAGCCGATCCTGGGCGACGCCGCGTCGTCTGCAGGAGGGGGAGAGACCCATGGCGTCATTCAAGCGCATGTTCATGAAGTTCTTCACAAAGGACCAAGAGGGCCGCTACTACGTGCTCACGGTGGAGTGGTGGCGCACCCTGTTCGTGGTCTTCTGCGTCTTTTGCTGGGTGGGCCATTGGCTCGAGATCCCTTATTGCACCTTTATGGACCAGTTCGGCATCGTGGCTGACGACTATGCCGTGTGGGTTGAACCGTGGTTCACCCCTTACTGGGTCTACGGCATCGGCGCCGTGGCCATGACCTTGGTCATCGAGCCCTTCCGTGAGGACGTCATCACCAAGCGAAAGACCACGTGGGGCGCCGTGCTCGAGACGTTTGCCTGCACCGTGGCCGTGTCGGCCGTGCTTGAGACCGTCATCGGCCTCATCATCAACCAGCCCGACGCCGCCGGCACCTACCCCTACTGGGACAACTCGCAGCTGCCTCTCAACATCCTGGGTCAGGGCTGGCTCGTGAACGACCTCGTCATCGGCGTTATGGCCATCTTGTACCTCTGGGTCCTCTATCCCGCCATCGACGCTTGGCTGCGCTCTTTGNGCCCCTGGGTGGNCAACACCCTGTGCCTCGCTCTCATCGCCCTCATTGTCGTGGCAGCTCTTTTGGCCNACCTGTAAAAACCGCTTTGAGGCCGTACATTTTAGGGATGCGTCTGCTCCGTGGCAGACGATAATCGCGTGGTTTGCGCTTGCTTATAGGCTGCAGTCGCGGCGACGGGCTTTGCAGTGGGCAATACTGCAACCGAGCACGAGGGCGGCGGCATCTATATCAACAGCAGCAAGAACTATGCCGGCAGCTCCTCCGGATGCCCGCCTAGAAGCTCGTGTAGAAGCTCCCGTCAGACCCGAACAGCGTGTTTCCGATGCGCGAGAAGAACGTGCCGTCTGAGCTTGCGATGCCCGAAGGGGTCTCGGTGAGCACCGTCCTCTTGGACGAGAACACGGTGTTGCCGCATCGGGTATAGGTGGTGCCGTCCGACGAGAATGCCATGTTGCCGNTGCTCGTGACGNTCCGGAAAGAGCCGTCGCTGCCGATGACCGAGTGCATGCCGTGTTGGCTGGAAGCGTTGCCAAAAGGATTGTCGAAGGGGGCCATGGGGGGGGGTCCTTTCGCCTCAATAGTCTCTGAAGAGTCATTCTCGCGCGGAGGGCCATAATCGTCAAGGGTTGAACCTTCCGATCCGGCCGGCATCCCCCTCTCCCATCTCTCTTCTGCGCCTGAAAGCGTCTGAGGGCACCCTCAGACGCTTTCAGGCGCAGGGCCGTGACAAAACAACCGGGTACCTTGTCTTTGCCGTGCTATCATGGATCCGCTGTGTTCGGCCCGGCCTTTGGCAAGCGGGGCCCCGAGNAAGGCAAGGTTCTNGAAGCTGNAGCGACGCCCACTAGGGGCACTCCACAATTTGCTGTCAAACGGCCGCCTGGCCGCTGGGTGTCGCGCTGCTCTCCTATAAACTTTCTTTGCCGTTGCGCCTTGCGCCGGGCGGCCTCCCTGTTGAGGAGACCGTCGTGCAACTTGAGCTTTCCCATGTGTCCTATACCTATCCAGATACGCCGGCGCCGGCGNTCAACGATGTCTCGGCCGTCTTTCCTGCGGGGTGGACCGGCCTTTTAGGCGACAACGGCTGCGGCAAGACGACGCTTGCCGCTGTTGCTGCCGGACTTGTCGCACCCAGCGATGGCTCTTGCACGCGCGGGCTTTCGTCGGCCTTTTGTCCGCAGGACTCCTCGATGCGCCCTGCGGGTCTGGAGGAGTTCTGCTGCGACTGGGGCGAGGCGGCCGTCGAGGTACGGCGCCTTCTGGACGNAGACGACGCCTGGGGCTGGCGCTGGGAGGAGNTTTCCGGCGGACAGCGAAAGCGGCTGCAGGTGGCCTGTGCCCTGTGGAGGCGCCCCGACGTCCTGGTGATGGACGAGCCCACCAACGACCTCGATCTTCCCTCTCGCGAGGCGCTCGCTCGAGCGCTCGCCGTCTTTAAAGGCGTGGGCATCCTCATCTCCCACGACCGCCGTCTGCTCGACGCCCTTGCCTCTCAGTGCCTCGTGTGCTCCGACGGGCGATGGGTCATGCNCCCGGGCGGCTACACGGCTGCGTCGGGCCAGGAGCGCTTGGAGCGAGTCGCGGCCGAGCGCGCCCGGGCCCGCGCGAAANGGGAGGTGGCGCGGCTCGAGGCGGAGGCGCGACGGCGCGCGCAGGTGGCGGCATCGTCATCGGCCCGGATGAGCCGTGCGTCGGTGGATCCGGGCGACCGCGACGCCAAGGGCCGGATCGGGCTTGCGATTCTCACGGGCAAGGACGGTGTGGCAGGGCGCGCCAGCGCAACCATGGACAGGCGCCTGAAAAGGGCTAGGGGCGACTTGGCGGGCGTCCGGGTGGCCAAGCGCTACGAAGGAGGGCTGCAGGGCTTTGGCCATCGCGCCCGCACGGCGACGGTAGCCCATGTACCTGCGNGAGAGGTGCGCGCGGGGGACTTCTCGCTGACAGTGCCCGAGCTCTGGGTGGGGCCCGGCGACCGGGTGGGTGTCTCGGGGCCCAACGGCGCGGGCAAGAGCGTGTTGGTACGTCGGCTGATGGAAGGGGTGCGCAGCGTCGGGAGCTGCCTCTATGTGCCGCAGGACGTTGACGGCTCTGTGCGTGCGGAGGCCCTTGATCGGCTGAGGTCGCTCGGCCCTGGGGAGGCCGGGGCCGCCCTGTCTCTCGTGGCGCGGCTCAACTCCCGCCCCGAGCGTCTGCTCTCCGGCGCAGACGCCAGCCCTGGCGAGACCCGCAAGCTCATGCTTGCGCTCGGCCTTTTGGACAACCCGGCGCTTCTGGTGCTGGACGAGCCCACCAACCATCTGGACGTGGCCTCCATCGAGGNGCTTCAGGGCCTGTTGGGAGTCTTNCCCGGGGCCGCGGTGACGGTCTCCCACGACGCGGCGCTGCTCGACGCCGTATCCACCGTGCGCTGGGAGGTGGTCCCCGACGGCCCCGTCCGCTCGCATCTTGTCCGCACCTAGACCACGGCCCTCCGCCCCACGGCGAACCTTAAATCAATGGACATCAATGTAAATGCTGTCGAGATGGGCCACCGGCCCCGGATCGCGCCCCTTGCGGGAATAAACCGCCCCAACGTCATGCGACGACGGCTTGGTGCCGTCGGAAGGAGGAGGACCATGGCAGACGTCACTGCGGCCGAGAAGCCCGCGGACGAGGGCGCCGAGAAGGTGCCCGAGAAGGCTTNCAAGCACTACACCTGGCACGGCGAGGACGGCAAGACCATCGACTACACCGGCACCGCGGAGATGGTGGACATCTTCGACGACAAGGGCAAGGCCATGTGCCACCAGTTCTGCCTGTCCTACGTCTCCGACGACGTGGACAGGTCGGACCGCCCGGTGACCTTCCTCTGGAACGGCGGCCCCGGCGGCTCGTCGTCCATGGTGTGCATCGGCGGCATGGGTCCCGTGCGCGTGCCCACCGACGGCACCAGGCACCTGCGCAACACCTGCCCGGTGGAGGACAACCCCTACACGCTGCTGCAGGTCTCCGACCTCGTCTTCATCGACGCCCCCGGCACCGGCTACTCCCATGTGGCCGCCGGCTACGACCCCAAGAAGGTCTGGGGCGTGGACGGCGACGGCGACGCCATGGCCCGCACCGTCATCGCGTGGCTGAACGAGCACAACGCCTGGGACCGTCCGCACTATCTCTACGGCGAGTCCTACGGCACCACCCGCGCCGCCGTGGTCTACCGCCTGCTCGGCGAGCGGGGCGTGGGCGTCGACGGCGTGGTGGAGCAGTCCTCCATCCTCGACTACGCCGTGATGCTCCCGGGCAACGACGACTACTACGCCGGCATGTTCCCGGTCATGNCCGCCACCNCCCAGTCCGCCGGCGTCACCGGTCAGGGCGTCTCTCCTGAGGACTGGTTTGCCCAGGCCATGGACTTCGTGAATACCACCTACATCAACGCACTCACCATCGCCGGCAACCTGCCGCAGGACAAGATGCAGGAGATCGCCGAGAAGATGAGCGAGTTCATCGGGCTGCCGGTGGACTTCATCATGGCTCGCAAGCTGCGCATCGAGCTCTATGAATTCCGTGCCCACTTTGCCCAGGACANGGGCCTGTCCCACGGCCGCTACGATACTCGCTTCNCCGAGCAGGTCTATCAACCGGTTCAGGGCGACCTTGGCTTCTTCCAGATGGAGGACCCCTCCTACGATGCCATCCAGGTGGTCTACAACGAGGTCTACCAGAAGCTGCNGNGCGACATGGNCTTTGCCGGCTACCCCAACTACTGCGGCCTGAACATCGAGGTCAACGAGGCCTGGAACTGGAACCACGACATGCCCGGCGTGGGCACCGCCCCCATGCCCAACGTGGCCTTCGACATCGCCACGGCCCTGCGTCGCAACCCCANGAGCCACGTGATCTTCCTCGGCGGCCGCCACGACGGCGCCACTCCCTACTGGAACGTCATCCACGACATGGCAAAGATGTACCTGCCTGACGACTTGGCCAAGCAGGTCCTGTGGTACGAGTCCAGCAACGGCCACATGCTCTACGCCGACACCGAGGCCCTGAAGGCCACCACGCCGGTGCTCCAGGATTTCTACGACCTGCGCCACCAGGCGTAACCCGTCCCCATCGTCCTGTCCCGGGCGCCCCCGCCGCACCGTCGGCGGGGGTGCCCGCCTGTGCGAGGCCCGCATGGGGCGCGCGGGGTCCGGGTAGGAGCCTGCATATCCGTGAGGCACACGACGGCGGGCGTTCCATGATCTCGTTCTACAAATCCAAGGAAGGCCGGATCGAGGAGGTCTCGGGCCTGGTGCCGGGCTGCTGGGTGGAGGTGCTCGAGCCGCGCGACCAAGACCTGGCGTTTCTCACCCGCGACCTGGGCATCGTCGACGNGGTGATCCGGGAGGCCTNNGACGACGAGGAGACCTCCCACATCGACCACGACGATGACACCGGCCAGATCCTCGTGGTGGTGGACTGTCCCTTCGAGGAGNCCGACGACGGGTCGGGCCGGGTGCAGTACGACACCCACCCGCTCTCCTTCATCTTCCTGCCCGAGCAGGACCACTTCGTCACGGTGTCGCTCAGGCCCANCGACATCGTGGGNGCCCTCACCCACGCCGCTTCCATGGGCATCGAGACGCACCTGCGGGTGAACCTCCTGCTCAGGGTGCTGCTCAAGGTGACCCAGCGCTATCTTGCCGACCTGCGCTCCATCAACCGCCAGATCCGCCGCAGCGAGAACACCCTGCGGCGTACCATGGACAACGACGAGCTCATCTCCATGCTGGGCCTGGAGAAGTCGCTGGNCTACTGCTCCACGTCGCTCCAGGGCCTGGAGGCCACGGTGAACCGTATCGGCACGGGTCGCACCATCCCGCTCTACGACGACGACCGCGAGCTCCTGGACGACGTGCTCATCGAGGTGCGCCAGGCCGTGGAGATGTGCGTCACCTGCACCCAGATCCTGAACAGCGTCACCGACACCTTCTCCAACGTGATGTCCAACAACCTCAACAAGACCATGCGGACCCTCACCGTGCTCACCCTGATCCTGTCGATTCCCACCGGGGTATTCGGTTTCTACGGCATGAACGTGGCGGGGTTGCCCTTCGCGGGGTCGTGGGTGTTCTCGGTGGTGCTCTCGGTGGCCGTGGCGGCCCTGGCCGTGGTGGCCCTCAGGGTTCTGCGACTCCTCAAGTGACCGGGCGCCAGGCCGGCGGCGTTTAGGTAGAATGCGCGGAACAGACCGCTCCGCCGACCCTGCGACCATGGGTTCGAGGGCCCGGCGTGCAGACGAGAGGGTGTGCCCATGAGCGTTCCCATGCGCCGCAAGCGTCAAAGGCTGTCCGACGACGAGGCCCGTTCCATCATGGCCTCCGGCGAGTACGGCGTCCTTGTCACGGGCGGCACCGCCGCCGACGGCTACCCCTACGGCGTGCCCCTGAGCTACGCCTTCGAGGCCTGCCCCGCCCCCGGCGCCCCGTGGGGCCGCATCTACTTCCACGGCGCGCCCCAGGGTCACAAGCTCGACGCCCTGGCCGAGAATCCCCGGGTCTCCTTTGTGGTGGTGGCCCACAACGAGACGGCGCCCGAGCTGCTCACCACCCTCTATCGCAGCGCCATGGCCTTCGGCGAGGCCCGGATCGCCGAGGACGACGACGAGAGGCGGGCGGGGCTCGAGGCCTTGGGCCGCAGGTACTGCCCCGGCCTCGACGCAAAGGTGGCCGCAGAGATCGAGGGGTCCCTGGCCCGCACGGCGGTGGTCGTGATGGATGTGGAGGAGCTCGTCGCCAAGGAGGCCATCGAGCTCGTGAGGGCCCGCCCCTAGGAGGCCGAGGGGAGGGCCTAGCTCCTCGCGGCAAAGGCCCCCAGGGCCTCACGGTCGTGGCGCCGCGAGAACCCGTGGCCGGCCCCGTCCAGCTCCACCAGGGTCGTGGAGCCGGTGGCCCGGGACCCGTGGACCTCGGCGGCCCGGCGGGCGTAGGACAGGTCCACGACCTTGTCGGCCGTGCCGTGGACGATGAGGACGATCCGCCCGAACGCGNGGGGGTGCNGCTCGGCCGTCCGGAGCGTTATGTACGACCCCATGGAGAACCCCACCAGTGCGGGCCGCGTCAGGCCGAGGGCGCGGCAGAGCCCCAGGAGGTCGGCCACGTGGTCGGCCATGGAGAACGCCGCGGGCTTGTCGCTCGCCCCGTGGCCGCGCACGTCGTAGGCCACCGGCCAGTGCCCGCGGGCCGCAAGCTGGTCCTGTGCCCGCGGATGCGTGACAGAGGTGCCTGGCCCACCCGTCGCGTGACAGAGGTTCCTGACCCATCTGCCACCTCTCCGGGCTGGACAGCCCCTACATCGTCTATATCAGTGAGAGCGGCACCTTTGTGGGCGCTGAGCCCACGGGCTTCTTGCTCTCCAGGGGCTACGACGAGCTGAACGCCATGCTCGAGGTCAACCGACTCCGCCCCGTTCGGGGAGTGCCTATCCAGGAGCTTTCTTGTTTTGAGAGGGCCCGGCGCTTATCGACATCGGGCCCTTTTTTGCGAACGGGCGGCGCCATGCCTCAACGTTTTTGGTTCTCCCACATCCTTTTGGTGAGGCAGCTCATGTGCGCCGTGCGGACGTCGCCCATGGGCTCGCGGGCAACGTCCTTCTCGGTGTGGTGGAAGANGAACCCGCACTTCTCCTGGACGCGGCGGGACCGGTCGTTGCCGTCGTAGTAGCCGCACCACAGCGTGGAGAGGCGCAGGTCGACAAAGCCGTGGCGGATAAGCATGTCGGCCGCCTCGGGAGCGAGGCCCCGGCCCCAGAACTTCCTGCCGATCCAATAGCCAAGCTCGGCCTCTCCCTCAGAAAGGGGCACGGTCCCGGCGTCGCCAAAGTGCAGGCCGATGGAGCCTGCGGGCTCGCCGGTCTCGGACAGGACCACGGCATAGGTTTCGGGCGCTGAGAGGATGTCGCGGATGACGCGGAGGCTGTCTGCCACGGACGTGTGNGGNGGCCACCCGGCGATGGGGCCCACTGCGGGGTCGCTAGCGAGGGAGAAGAGCACTGGGGCGTCCTCCTCCTGCCAAGGCCGCAGGACGATGCGAGGCGATTTCAGGGCTATCGGCATGGTTCCTCCCGAGTCGGCAGTCTCAAGGCGTCGGTGTGGTATGTGCACGCAAGTATACGCGAGTCTGAAAATAGCGTCCTATCCGCACATTGTTGCAAATAAGGGATGATGGCTACATATATAGAGGTAGATGGGGTTATGGGCAGCCTAAGGTCCTGCATTTCCGGCAACGTTGACTCGTTCAGATAGTATTCAAATTTTCTTCAATAAAATTTAGGATGTATCGTCGCCGCGCATTGTCTACATTAGTGATATACAAGAAAAAAAGTTTGCCAGTAAGACACAAAGTCATGCTGGCGGAAAGGGCGAGAACACCACTGTTTTAGCGGCTGCACACAACCGTTATGAGAGGGAGGATCATCTTATGACCCCAGCTCAGGATCTCAAAGCGTCAAAGAAAGCCCCGGCCTCCGCATCGGCGGGCGAGCCGGCGTCGCTGTTCGAGCGAGAAGGCAAGCCTTCTCCCAAGTACTTCGTCCCCTTGGCACTCCAGCATGTGATGGCCGCTATCATCGGCATCATCACCCCGGCCATGATAGTGGGCAACGCCTGCGGGCTGCCCTCCGAGGACAGCGCCATGCTCATCCAGGCGGCCATGCTCTTCTCGGGCATCGTGACGCTTCTTCAGGCCCACCCTCTCTTCGGCCGCGTGGGCTCCGGCCTGCCGGTGATTACCGGCGCCTCCTTCGCCTTCGTCCCCGTCCTCAACTCCATCGGCGCGGCCGACGGCATCGCCGCCGTCATCGGAGCCCAGTTTGTCGGCGGTTTCGTGGCCATGGCCTTTGCCCTCTTCCTCAAGCCCCTGCGCAAGCTCTTCCCGCCGGTGGTCATGGGCACCGTGGTGTTCTGCATCGGCCTGTCACTGTACTCGGTGGCCGTGGGCTACATGGCCGGCGGCAACGGCGCCGCGGACTTCGGCAGCGCCCAGAACTGGATCGTTGCCCTGGTGACCCTCGCGTTCTGCATCTTCTTCGGCAACTTCTGCAAGGGCGTGCTCAAGCTGGGGTCGCTGCNCTTCGGCCTTTTGGCCGGCTATGTGGTGGCGCTCGTGCTCGGCATGGTGGACTTCGGCGGCATCGCCGGGGCCGCCTGGGTGTCGCTGCCGCGCTTCCTGCCCTTCGGCATCGAGTTCCGCCCCGACGCCATCGTGTCGCGGGGCTCCATGTTCATCATCGCGGCCGTTGAGATGATGGGCGACTTCTCGGCCACCACCAGCGGCGCCATGGACCGCGAGCCCTGCTTCAAGGAGATCAAGGGCGGCATCCTCTNCGAGGGCTTCGCCTCCACCGTGGGAGCGCTCTTTGGCGGCCTGCCCACCTCCACCTTCGCCCAGAACGNGGGCATCACCACCAGCACCCGCGTGGTGAGCAAGCGCGTGTTCGCCTGCGCCGCCGGCATCCTCATCGTGGCCGGCCTCATGCCCAAGTTCGCCGCCGTGCTCAACACCATCCCCATGGCCGTGATCGGCGGCGCCACCCTCACGGTCTTTGGCTCCATCACCGTGACCGGTATCCGCATCCTCACCCGCGACGGGCGCTCGGCCCGCAAGGGCACCATCGCCGGCACCTCCATCGCGCTCGGCATGGGCATCTCCATGGTGTCGGGCGCCCTCGCCGGCCCCGNGNTCCCCGCCTNGGTCNCCAGCNTCTNCGGCGGGTCGNNCATCGTGGTCACCACGCTCATGGCCATCGGGCTCAACCTGGTGCTGCCCGACCCCGACGGCGAGCGGGCCGTGGGTGCCGTGGAGGAGGACGAGATGATCGGCATCGACGGCGCGGACCTTGCGATCGACGAGCACGAGGCAGCGCTCCACGGGGCTGCCGTTCCGGCGGAGTCCAAGGCGGTGTAGGGTCTCGGCCTTTCTCTCATATCCGACCGGCGCGTCGGCGCCCGNGGTCCTCGTGGCNACGGGCGCCGACGTTTGTGTATAACTCGAATACAGGCGCCACCGGCATCGTGGAGAGGAGCCCCCATGGCACACCCGTCGTCCAAGCCCGCCGCCCGCACCGGCTGCGGCGACGGCTGCACGGGGTTCAAACCTTCGAGCCCGCGCTGCGTGCGGTGCCACGCCCGGGCGGGGGAGGGTTACGGCGCGCTCTGGGAGGACGGGCGCGGTCGCTGCGCCTGGGCCAATCNCGACAACCCCGCCTACATGGCCTACCACGACCACGAGTGGGGCGTGCCCAGTCACGACGACGGGCACCTCTTTGAGATGCTGGTGCTGGAGGCCTTTCAGGCTGGGCTGTCGTGGGAGTGCATCCTCAACAAGCGGGAGGGGTTCCGCCGGGCCTTCGACGGCTTTGACCTGGAGAAGGTCTGTGCCTACGACGAGGAGAAGGTGGAAGACCTCATGGGGGACCCCGCCATCGTGCGCAACCGGGCCAAGATCCGTGCGGCCATCAAGAACGCGCGGGTGTTCAAGGCGATCCAAGGGGAGTTCGGCTCGTTTGCGGGCTACCTCTGGGGTTGGGTGGACGGCGTGCCGGTGCGCGAGACCGGTCGCACCACATCGCCTTTGGCCGAGCGGGTCTCCCGCGACCTCAAGCGCCGCGGTATGGCGTTCGTGGGCCCGACGACGGTGTATGCGTACCTGCAGTCGGTGGGGGTGGTGCAGGGGCACGAGGACGGGTGTTGGCTGCACGGGGGAGACGGGCGCCGCTGACGGGCTGGGGCCGTGGCGGCGCTTCTAGGTGCACCAACTGGCTAGTTGGTGCACTTTTCGACCGGAGAAGGGCTTCCAGACATGCGCCAACTAGCTAGTTGGCGCATCTGGCGGCTGGCAAACGCCCCCAAACCTGCCCCAACCAGCCTCTTGGCGCCGGCCGCACCCTTGGGGGCCAGCCCGCTACTCCTCCATCGGCGAGAGGTAGACGGCCCGGCCGTCGGAGAGGATCTGGAACGGCCGGTTGTGCAGGTCATTCACCGCCTCCACGGACCTGCGGAATGGCAGCACGTCGGGGGTCTTGGCCTCGAGTGCCTCCCGCAGTTGTTCAGCAACAGTTAAGGATGCCAGTCTAACACCGGGCGCCACCGACCTCGATGCGGGCTTCGAGACAGGTCGCACACCAAGGCCGCGCAGTAAGGGGGCCTTGTCTCAAGAGGCCCTTACTGTGTNTTCGCCAAGGCGTGTNTGCGNCGAGTTGGGCTTAGCGCACGGTTTTTGGTGCATAAGGGCNCCTTGGTGTGCGACTTCTCGTTCGCTAAGGGGCCCTTGCGTCGAGAGGCCCCTACTGTGCGCCCTTGCTGTGCGGCTATGCGACGTGGCGGGAGAAGTGCTCGGCCAGGGAAGCGCCCGTGGGGTGTCTACCGCCGTCCCGCCAGCCAACGCTCCCCCGTGAGGAGCGAGGCCCGCTCGGTGCGCACGTCGCCCATGAGCCTGCAGGGGACGTCCCTCGCGGTGTGGTGGTAGACGAACCCGCACTTCTCCATGCAGTGNTGCGACCGGTCGTTGCCCTCGTAGTGTCCGCACCAGACGGCGCTGAGGCCCAGGTCCTCGAAGCCGTGGCGGCCATCCTGCGATGGGCTCACCTCGGGGTCCTTGGCGTAGGCGTAGAGCGCAGGGGCGTGCCCTCAACCGCGTTCAGGAGGCGAGAACGGTNCGCTGTTCCCTCTGCCGCTATGGGACAGAGAATTCATGGTACTTTCAGCTATGGTTGAGAGAAGCATCCGGTACCCGCGCACATCGGGNGGAGGNCCCCNTGGGGGAAGAAACACGGTCCATCCTCGACGAGCTCGNGGCCACGCGACGTCGCATCATCGAGGTGCTGTTTGAGATCGACGAGATCCACCTGCAGGTGAACCCGCAGATCCTGGCCGAGTACGCCGGAGCTGTGGGCTACCTGGAGAACGACCTCTACTCCTGGCAGCTGAAGGCCCGCCGCCTGCGCAGGAAGGCGACCCTCCTCCGCGCGGCCGTCAACCGCGGGGAGACCCTCTCCAACGAGGAGCTGAACGCGGCCTTGGACGTAGAGTTCCAGGCCTGGGAGGAGGAACTCTCCCGGCGCATGGCCGACCAGCTGGCGCGGCTCGAGTACCTCACCGGGTCACGCGAGCTCTCCCCGTCGGAGACGGCCGAGGTCAAGCGCCTGCACCGCCTGCTGGTGAAGCGCCTCCACCCCGACATCCACCCGGGGCAGTCGGACGAGGAGCGGCGGTTCTTCGCCATCGCGCAGGCAGCCTACAAGGCCGGCGACCTCCAGAGCCTTGAGGCTGTGGCCACCGCCACGGAGTACCTCGACGAGCCGCTGGGCTCCGTGGGCGCCGGCGGGGGCGAGCAGGACGCCGCCGTGGACCTCGCCATGGCGGAGGTGCAGCTCAACGTCCTTCTCGGCCAGCTGGAGGAGCTCAAGTCGGGCCATCCCTACATCCTGCGGGAGCTCCTGGGCAGCCCGAGGGAGCTCGCGCGCGTGCGCAGGGACTTGAAGGTACGCTTCGCGGAGCAGAGGAAGGTGGCCGAGGCCTATGAGGAGGCCATCAGGGAGCTGAGGGGGGAGAAGCGGTGAGTGGGGAGGGTGCCGGCACGTCCGCCGGCCTTGCGACGATCCTGAGCCACGGGGGCTCTCTGGGAACCTTGGGAGGGGCGTCCCTCTCGATACCCATGCCCNTTGAGTCCAAGATCGTCCTCTACGAGAGCATGCGCATCGCCGGCACGACCCACGTGCCGGGCATCGACGACCTCGTGGCGTCCATGCCCGAGGACGCCATGCTCTCCTTCGTCCGCGAGCCCGGCAACCTGGCCGACGAGTGGGCCATCCGCGTGGAGCACGAGGGCAGGAAGCTGGGCTTCGTCCCGGCCGACCGCAACGAGGTCCTCGCCCGCCTCATGGACGGCGGCAAGACCGTGCGCGGCGAACTCCTCGACCGCGAGAAGCTCGGCAACTGGTGGAAGCNNNACATGGAGGTNAGCCTCGTTGATTGAGCATGGAGATGGCACTGCCCCGCAGGAGGGGCGCGGGTTCGGCGCCGACCCCTTCNTCGTCATCCCGGAGGAGACGACCGCGTACGACAACGGCGACGTGCTGCCCGGCATCTGGCTGACAGATCCCGTCTTCGACGAGAGCGGGGCGTACGCGGGCCGCGTCCTCCTCAAACCGTACGTCGCCGCCGACGACTATTGCGGCGAGGAGGCCCTCTGGTACGGCGGAGGGTACTACGACGAGGCTATGGCCCTCAGGGACCCAAGTCGGGCGGCGGAGCGCCGGCGGCTCTTTCAGGCCGTCGAGCTCCTCTACCGGCACGGCGCGGCACAGGGCAACGCCGTGGCGCAGATGAACCTGGGCTACGTGTACTACTACGACCGGGCCGATGGCGCGTACTGGGAGGATGGCACCTGCTTCACGGGCCCGGACGGCCCGATGCCGCTGAAGGAGCGCGCGTTCCTCTGCTACCGGTGGGCGTCCGAGGCCGGGTTGGTCGAGGCCTCGTACAAGCTGGGCGACTGCCACAAGAACGNCGTGGGGTGCGAGCCCGACGACGGTGAGGCCTTTCGCTGCTACAAGCGGGCTATGGAGCAGGACGATCACGGGGCCGCCTACCTCTCGGGCAGCATCGCGCTGCGGCTGGGCGACTGTTACGAGGAGGGCCGCGGCTGCGGGCACGACTTCGCGCGGGCCCTCGAGTGCTACCGCCTGGCCGAGACCTACCTGGATGCGGCTGTGAGCCATGGCGGCTGGTACTACAGGAAGGCCCTGCGCGGTGCCCGGGACGGTGTGCGCCGCTGCGAGCAGGAGGTCGCGCTGGGGGAGTGAGCGTGCGGACGGCGGGACGGATGAGCGGGGGATGACGGGATCGCATCTGTTGGAGTGAGGAGCGGCCCCACATGGTATAAATAGCCTATCGGAGGCGCGGGTAGCGCTTCCTCCAAGTGCCGGGGGTAGTCCCCCGGCGTTTTTTGTCTAGGGAGAACATCTGGCNGCGGAACTGAGCATCTTCGTCNATGAGAGTGGCGATAAGACAGGTAGAGCTCGTTACTACCTGCTTACGCTTGTGTNCCACAATCAGGCCGATGACANCAGAGGGGGCATATCTCGCTACGAGACGGTACTGCTCGATGCCGACCTGCCAAATCTACCCTTTCACTCCGAGCCGCTCTTGAACGGCCATAAGGCATACTCCTCGCTCAGCATCGAACAACGGAAGAAGATGCTTGTCTGCTTCGCGTCGCTTGTACGCCATCTGCCGATTCAATACGACTGCTTCGTTTATAAAAGCTCCGAGTTCGCCGACGAGGAGCTGCNTCGTTGCCGCATGGAGCGGGATATCGCTCGTGCTATACGGGACAGGTTCGATCTCTTTCAGTCGTTCGACGACGTGAAGGTTTATTACGACAATGGGCATCAGATTGTAAAAGAAGCAATTTATGNNGCAACAGAGTCGGAACTCTCGAGCAATGTCGTAATCAGGAGAAAGACGACCATGACCGAGTATCGACTCTCACAGGCCGCGGACTACTTTTGCACGATCGAGCTTGCCGCTTTGAAATACGAGGCCAACGAGGCTGGCGAGACCTACAACAAGTTCTTCGGTGGTGTGGGTGCGTTCAAGAGGAACTGGCTGAAGCAGGCTCGGCGGAAGCGTCTTTTGTAGAGGCCGGGTTGATGCAGTCTGCGAACGCCACAAGGGCCCCCGCATACATGCTGCGGGGGTGCCCTCTTNGCGGCGGTTCGGGTGCCCCCTCACTGCTCGTGCAGCGGGTACGTCGCGTACCCCTCGTAGTGGCAGCTGGCGTCGATGCTCTTCATGAAGACCTACCGCTTACTTCCATCTACCTCGCGCAACGCGAATGTGAGTTNGCGTTGCTTGCGGGCGCGGCCGTCCTCCGGCATATCTGAGGGAGACGGATGCGGCGACGGGAGGTTCCATGCTCGGCGAGACGATCAAGAACCTGAGGAAGTCCAAGGGGCTCACACAGGAGGAGCTGGCCATCAGGCTCAACGTGGTGCGCCAGACGGTGTCCAAGTGGGAGCAGGGGCTCTCGGTGCCGGACGCGTCCATGCTGGTGACGCTCTCGGAGGAGCTGGACACGCCGGTGAGCACGCTGCTGGGTGAGTCGGTTCCCGAGGCCGAACCAGACGGCCTGGCGGCCATCGCCGAGAAGCTGGAGGTGGTCAACCTGCAGCTGGCGCGGCGGCAGCGGATGGAGCGGTCCGTGTTGTTCTGGGCGCTCGTGGCGGTGTGCGCGGCCGTGGTGGCGACGTTTGCGCTGCNTGNGGCCATGGGGAGCCCGTACTTGGAGTGGGACCTCTCCGACCCGGAGACCGCCGTGGCCGGCACGGCCCTCCACGGCTTCGAGTGGTTGTTCGTGCGTGCGGCGCCGCTGGTGCTGCTGGCGGCAGGGGCGGGCGCCGTGGAGGTGGCGGCGCTCCTAGCTGCGTCGGGTGGCTAGTTGGTGCGGCTTTTCGGCGGGGAGGTGGGCCCTGGGCTGCACTAGGTGGCTACTTGGTGCAGAGAGGCGCCCCCGAACATGCACCAACCAGCCAGTTGGTGCATGTTTTGGTCCGCGAGCTCCCGCACCCGCCCGCGCCCCTACGCGGGCCACCAGATGCGAACGAGGGGCAGGATGGCGCGGGCCTCGCCGTCGGCGCTGTCGTAGCACTCCACATAGAGCCGCACGAACNCGTCGAGGTCGAGAAGCTTCACGGGCACGTTGGAGCGGTCGGCCTCGTAGCGGGCCTCCCGGGTGAAGCCGCCCGTGCTCACGTAGAGCCCGCGGTCGCTTGCGCGCAGGCCCCCGATGAAGGAGCGCACNTCGGGCGCCCCCATGNNCCCCTTGCGGTGNTTTACCTCGGCGATGATGCGCGGGCTCTCAAGGCCCAAGGCATCCGGGGACGCGATCATGTCGCGCCCGCCGTCGGGTCCCTTGGGCGTCACGCGTGCGTAATAGCCCAAGGCGCGGAGCAACCCGGCCACCAGCTGCTCCATCTCTTCCCAGTCGAGGAGGTTCACACGGTCCTTGATGCGTTCGACGCCGTCGTTGTAGGTGGCGGCACGGGCCTCCTCGTCGTCGGAGGGCGCCNGCTCCTCATCGGCCGCCGGCGGTAGTGCGGCGGCGCGAAGCACATCGGCCATGACCTTGTCAGAGATGGAGAAGNTCGTCGAGATGGAGCCCAGCGAGTTTTTTGAGGACGTCGAGAGGCTGTCGCGCGGGGCCTCCTGGGTCCNCACAACGGCGCGCCGGTAGGTCATGGCCTCGTTGCCTGCAACGGGCTCGCAGGGGCCCGCCACCTCGCCGATGTGATAGAGGCGGGTTTGGGGGTCGTACATGACGACGGTGCTGCCCTCGACCATGGCATGGGCAAAGCGGTTCACCTGACCGGCCGCCGCGGCGATCTTGGCGCGGCTTTCCTCGGGGTGGAGGGACTCGTAGGCCGTCCTGATCTGGTCGCGGGACATGGCGGAGATGTCGGCGCCTCCCAGGTCCCATCCGATACCGATGACACCGTTCTCGATCCAGTTGGACGCGTAGGCGCCGTTGCGGCCTGCGCGAATCATCCATGCGTCCATGCGGGCTCCTGTTGACGTCCTAGGTGATTGCAATCGGATAAAAGTATGCCGCAAGGTCGTCGCACATCACTGCGCCATGTGTTTTTAACAGCCGGGCCTCTACTCCCTCATCAGCGAAAGCCTCGTGATGCCGTCCTAGATGAGCGTTGATAACGCTCGCANGATTATGTCNACGTCNTTGTTCTCAAGTTCACATATTACGTGCAGGTATGTGTCTTGGGTAGTATTCATACTTGCGTGNCCAAGGCGCTTGGAAACGCTTGCAATGGAGACGCCTGCATAGAGCAGGAGCGAGGCGTGGGTATGCCGTAGCCCGTGAACGGAGATGACCGGGACGCCAACCCTGNGGCAATGCCGAGCAAGAACGTTGTTGGCCGTAGAGTTGTACACCTTGCCTTCTACAAAGATGGGCTTGTTTGTAGGAAGGTCTTTGAGTAGGGCAGCGAATTGCATCGTNAACTGCCAGTCGAGCTGGACTTTTCTCACAGAGGATGCGTTCTTTGTAGGGACAAATCCTCCACCGTTTTTGTAGTNCCAGGTTTTATCGACTGTGAGCGTCTGGCGTGCAAGGTCAAAGTCTTTGGGCGTGAGCCCCAGGGCCTCGGAGAATCGCAGCCCCGTTTTGGCAACCAGNAGAATCATCCAATCCCAGTCAGGTGAGTCGCCCAGCGCCAGATCCTCGAGGATAGCGTGGAGTTCGAACTGATTGAGGTACTTCGTTTTCTTTGGGCGTGGCTGCTTGCCTTTGATTATTACTTTGCGAGTAGGGTCGCGCTTGATGAGCCCCTCGTCTACCGCGTCAAGGACCGCGCCTTTTATCTGGTGGTGGAAATCCATGGTGGTCTGGCGCTCATGTTCTGCTGCATAGCCGTTTATCAGCCGCTGGTATTCGATTCTGTCGAGGTCGCACAGCTTGAGAGCGGGTACGAGCTTTCTCAACCAGCTTTGGGTCAGCTCATACTTGCGCATGGTCACGTCCCGGATTGCGCCCGTCTTGTAGACGCTTACCCACTGGGCAAAGTAGTCACAAAACAGCGTGCTGCCGTTAATTGCTTCGGTCATCTCACCCTCCTTCACCAATTCTCTTGGCTCACGCTGATGAGGGCATGGCTTTGAGTTGAAATTATCCCTAATTGGCGCCTTGGAAGAGTGTTTTTGAGTGCCCAATGCGCTGACCCTTGGGAACAGCGGAAGCTGGGCGAAGTCACCCGACGGGTTACTCGAAAGAACAAAAACAATATATCGAAACTCCCTCNGACAATATCTGCTCAGTACGGGCTAGTTGATCAAGAGTCGTTCTTTAAAAAACGAGTTGCCAGTAGGGATATGAGCGGATATTACCTCATGAAAAAAGGGGAATTTGCCTACAACAAGAGCACTTCATCAGACAGCCCCTGGGGCGCTATCAAGCGGCTTGAAAGATATGAAAAAGGCTGTGTATCTACGTTGTATATCGTCTTTTCTGCTACAAGCGTCGATCCTCAGTTCCTTGCAACATATTATGATTCAGATCACTGGTTTAAAGGAGTCCGTGCAATAGCAGCGGAAGGGGCAAGGAATCATGGCCTTCTCAATATTGCGCCCAGCGATTTTTTTAACACAACAANCCGCATCGCATGTTCCGAGATGGAACAACAAGCGATAGGGGCATTCTTCAAGTCTGTCGACTCCCTGATCACCCTTCACCAGCGTAAGGAGCTTGCTTCTATGGTGAACTGCCTGCAAATAGGGGGCGGTCCGATTAACCCTAATCGGACCGCCCCCTGATGGGGCCGTACTCGCGCTGCGATGAGCCTTGACTACACTCCGAGGAGTTTCAGCTGCTCGGCGATGCTCTTCTCAAGCTCGGCTATCTCTCGATCGTCCTGCTCGAGCTTTCGTTGGATCTCCTGCAGGTCGATTTCCGGCTCGGGTTCGAATGTGTCCACATACCTCGGGATATTGAGGTTGTAGTCGTTCTCCTTAATCTCCTCGAGCGGTGCCACATGTGCGTATTTGTCGACATCGACCCGGTTTTTGTAGGTCTCGACGATCTTCTTGATGTGCTCGGGCTCCAGGCGATTCTGATTCTTCGCCTTCTCGAACTCCCGAGATGCATCGATAAACAGCACGTCCTTGGTGTCACGGTTCTTCTTGAGAACCATGATGATGGNGGNAATTCCTGTGCCGTAGAAGATATTGGCAGGGAGCCCGANGACGGCATCCAAGTAGTTCTTATCGATAATCTTCTGCCTGATCACGCCCTNTGCTGCGNNNCGGAATAGCACGCCGTGGGGCAAGACGATCGCCATGGTGCCCTCGTCTCCAAGATGGTAAAGACTGTGGAGGATAAAGGCATAGTCGGCTTTTGTCTTAGGGGCGAGCTTGCCATATGGACCAAAGCGCTCGTCCTTCAGCTTAGTCTCGCTGTTGTCCCAATGCGCGGAATAAGGGGGGTTGGCCACAACGGCATCAAAGGATGTGTGGGGGTCGTCAATACCACGAGCGTCCTTGCCAAACGGCCAGTCGGTGTCGAGCGTATCGGCATTGGACAGGATCATATTGTTATAGGGCACGCCGTGCATCATCAGATTCATACGTGCAAGATTGTATGTGGTGGTGTTCAGCTCCTGCCCAAAGTACTTAACTGGTTGGCCCTCGGGAAGCTCCTGGCCAACGGTGAGAAGAAGAGACCCCGACCCCATCGTAGGGTCGTACACCTCAAAGAAATCGTTCGTCCGCTTCTTGCCTAGGGTGACAATCTTCGACAGAATCTCACTCACCTCGTGGGGAGTGTAGAACTCGCCACCTTTTTTACCGGCCGATGCTGCGAACTGCTTAATCAAGTACTCGTAAATCGCACCTAGGATATCTTTCCCGTCATCGCTTTTATAATCGATGCTGTCTACGAGCTTGACGATGCGGTTCAGAGACTTCGCTCTCTCGTTTGTTGATGACCCCAGCCGCGAATCGCCGAGATTGACGTCGTTGAAGATGCCTCTGAAATCACGCTCCGCGTCCTTGTTGAGCTGGGCGTTCTTGTTGAAGTTGTCAAACATGTCCTGGTAGTCGCTTGGCACGACCTCGCTGTTGTCGATTCTTGCTACCAGCGATGCCCAGGTGTCGTCCGGTGCGATGGCATATCCGAGGCTCGAAGAAATGTCTTCAAGGTAGTCGTTCAGGTCGTCACCGCTGGCTTGCTCCAGATAGGCGTCGTTGGGTGTTTGTCCAGGGGCGACGTCGATAATGCCATCGTTGACCAGGTAGTTCTGCTGGTGCTTGGACAGATACCGGTAGAACATGAAGGCCAGGATGTAGTTCTTGTACTCGGCTGCGTCCATATTGCCGCGCAGCTCATTGGCCATGGCCCACAACTTCGAAGAGATCTCCTGCAGGTTGCTCATGGAGGTTTCCTTTCTAGACAAACATCTGTTGAAGCAGGCCTTTTTTCATTTCTTGCAGGTGCTCCAACTTACGCCGGTGAAGGGTGATGAGGGAGTCGAATTGAGAAAAAAACCGAGATATTGCCGCCTGCTC
>NZ_CAJMXC010000009.1:0-5583 GCF_905219715.1 Olsenella sp. CU969 | reverse complement strand
GAAANTGACAGTACCTGCTCCTTCGAAAAGGCTCCGTCACGGTTCTTGTTGCTCGACACATCAAGGTAGTCACTCAGATTCCGCTGTTCCCAAGGGTCAGTAAAACCGGGAAAGCGGAGCTTTGGAACACTTGGCTTCTTTTCGTCCATTTGCATCCCTTCTACTCCATAACTAGGTCGTCGGCGAGCTCGTAGATCGCCTCTCGCAGGGCATTGCGATACTTGATCTTTGAGAGTGCCTGGACTTCTTCGCTCTCAGCGATCTGCTTATAGCCTTCGGATGCCTGAGACAATATGAATTTTATCCATCCAGTATCGTCCAGGTCCTGCTGGCCGTAGCGGTGATGGCTGAACATCTCGTGCATCTTCGCATTCGGGACAATCTCGGTGATGCCCCACTTGACCCTAAACCGCAGAAAGCGCCTGTCCAGACTCGCGTTGTTGGCATCTTGAATAATGGGGCCGCAGTCATCCAGCTTCACGGGATAGTCGATCTTTGCGTCTGCGGGCGGGTACTCCTTGCTCACAATAGCCGCGGCTGCCTTGATGATCTTTGTCGCATAGGAACGGTCCTCGAGGCCGTTGGCAAACTGGCGGATTTCTTCCTGTGTCGCCATTGCCTCGTCAACCTTGTTCTCATGCACCTGGTTCATCAACTGCTCGACCAACTCGGCCAGATAGTCGTAGTTGACTTCGACATCCTTGATGTGTGTCATCTGGAGCTCAAGCTGTTGGATGGGGATGCGTTTCTCTTTGGCGAGGTGCTCCTTGAGCTCGTTTGCGAGGACAGTGGTGAGCCTTGTCTCCTCATCCGGTGTCATCCCGAGTGCTTCAACGATCTTGTCGGGATCGTCGTAGTCGAATCCGTCCTCACCGTTCACGGTTGTGTACTGCTTGAGCTTGGCCATGCCGCGGTTGTATTCCCGCAACAGGTCGAGCATGAAGTCCTTTTGGGCCTCCGATGGCGGGAGCTCGTTGAAGTCGCTTGTCAGATCGCGGAGTTTGTCAACCTTTCCTCGAACCGCCTCGAGCATGTCCTCAAATTCAGGCGCAGTGATTCCGTCCTCAACGTTTTGCTCACTACGCTGCTCGTCGGTAAGATCGGCCGAGTCTTTGTTGGCGTACACGGCCAAGGCCTCGTTCATGAGCCTCTCGTTGTGGGCGGGCCAGCGATAGTTGACAATGCGTCCCCACGGCTTTTCCTGTAGGTCGGCAATACGGTTTGTGCGCGAGTACGCCTGGATGAGCCCGGCTCCTTTGAGCGTTCGGTCGACGTAGAGCGTATTGAGCTCCGGGGCATCGAAGCCGGTCAGGAGTTGGTCCACCACGATAACAAGATCGAGAAAGTTCCCGTCTTTTACGGTGCGGTTGAGGCGCGTGGTGAGGTCTTGGGTGTAACTAGAGACATCGGCCATGCCAAAGNTGGTGCCGAATTCCTCGTTGTAGGCCTGGATAGCCTCAAAGAGCCCCTTGTTGGTTTCTAGCTGAGTATCGTTGTTCGACGTGTTCTGGCTGAACGTAACCGCTACCTTGAGGGTATCCTTGCCCTCATTCGCGCGCTCGGCGTTCATACGTTGGAACTCTCGGAAATACTTCATCGCCATGGGGGTGCTGGCCTTGCCGCCACCAACGTGGGTGGTGAGCAGCGCGTTGTATTTGCCGTCGTTTGAGCGGTTACGCCAGATGTTAAAGATGTCTTGCACCACCAGGGCTACGTGGTCGTCGTTCTCGTCGTAGAAAGACGGCTCCACGGCATCGTCCATGTCCTCAGGGGTCATGTTGTNGATCTTTTCCTGGATCTGTTCATCGGACCAATCCGGGTGCTGCTGCCTATAAAAACTAGGGAGGTATTTCTCTCGCATTTCTTGCTCATTGATAGTGGTCTCAAAGTCCACCTTAAAACCGAGTACGTTTTTGTCCGCGATGGCCTCGCGGATCGTATAAGAATGGAGCAGCTTGCCGAAGATGTCCTCGGTTCGCAGAGACGGGGCGTCGTCGAACATTGGAGTGCCCGTATAGCCGACCCATGCCGCATGCTTGAACGCCTGCTGGATGGCCTTGAATGACTCGCCTCCGGTGGAGCGGTGGGCCTCGTCAACGATAAAGACGATGTTCTTATCCGGAGACTTGAACGACTTGCGCTTTACCAGGCGGTCGAGTTTCTGCACCGAAGTGACGATGATTCCGTTGTCCTTCGACTTGAGTTTGCGGCTCAAATCTCCCGTGTTCTGGGTGTCCTGTACACTCGAGGGCATCTCGTCGTCTGCGTCCGGGTCATAGGCGCGATAGTTTTCGCTCGTTTGTTTGGTGAGTGCGATGCGATCGACGAGGAAGACCACCTTGTCGATTTTGGGCATGCGGCTGGCGAGCCATGCCGTTTTGAAACTCGTGATTGTCTTGCCCGAGCCTGTGGTGTGCCAGATGTAGCCGACCTTGTTCACTCCCAGCTCAAAGTCGACCCGTTTGAGGCCGTCGATCACGTTCTGTGTCGCATACACCTGGTACGGGCGCATGACCTTGAGGCTTTCCTTGTTCTTAGTGCCGTCAAGAATCATGTAATTGGTAGCCATCTGGTGAGCCATGGGAATGGAGAGCATAGAGTCTGCGAACTCTTTCCAATTGCGTACCACTGTGTTGTCGCTTTTGCGCTGCCAGTTGAAGGCAAAGTCCTTATTGAAGCGGTCTGCGGTGGTGTTGGCCATGTACTTCACGTTATTGGGCGTGATGGCTACAAGAATTTGCAGAGTCGAGAAGATGTCGCGGTACTGGCCTTCATCGATGTACTGTTCCATCTGATTGAGGGCTTCATTGACATCGTGCGTCTCGGTCTTTTCCTCTATTTGAATCACGGGAAGCCCGTTGATGAGTAACGTGGTGTCGAAGCGACAGTCTCTTTTGCCGGTTATCTTTGCGGGGCGGCGAATCTGGTTCACCACTTGGTAAACGGTGTCGCCCGCGCCGATTTGCTTTTGGTCGAACACAGTGAGAAACACGTGGCGGCCGTCATCGAGATCGACTTCGATCTGCGAGACACCGTTCATGCCGTAAAGGAACTGACCGGCCTGATATGGGGTCTCCAGGTCGGAAATAATGCGTTTTACCTGGTTAAACTCAACCGTGCTCAGTGGGTTGTCGAGGGTGTCCTGGTTGTGGCGCTCGAGTATTTTTTTGAAGTTGTCCCAGAGCTGGTCGGCAGTCTTGATTTCCGGTTCGTACTTCCATCGCTTGGTCTTGGCAACGTAGCTTGCCGGCTCGCGTACAACTCCCCACGGGCTCTCGTCGCCCTCCTGTGGGCTCGCGATGGTTCCATTGCAGAGGTACTGAATAAGATCGTTCTCGAACTGGAGTTCGTTCACGGCTAATGTGCCCCCTTCATTCGTGCTAGCACAAACTTCGTTTCCAGCATTGCCTGCTGTTTCTTCAGAGACTCCAATTTGAGCTGGTTTCTGTAAAGCGATCCGATCGTCTTCTGAACTTCGAGTGAGGGAATACCTGCGATCTCGAGCTCGGACAACTGTCTAACGGTGCTCTTTAGGAGCTTTGATCCCTGCCGTCCAGCGAGCAACTGGTGTCTGGTGCTGCTGTCCTCGTTAAGCAGGTAGGCGAGGTAATTTGCATCAATCGTGGATGGCGGAGTGATGCGCACGTAGTTTTGGGTGAAGAGGAAGCCGTCGTGGGGCCGCCCGACCGTCGTCGCCTTCCCGGAGATGAGGCTGAAGACCAGATCGCCCGTCTGCAAGGTAAGCACGTCGTCATTGGTCTTGATAAACCGTGCGCCATGAGAGGATGAATCCTCGCCGAATAGGTCCGCCTCAAGCTCTTCTTGGCCGTAGAAGTAGTAGGTCGGGGCGTTGGGGTCCGATGTTTCCTCGATGCGTGATTGCGGCGATCCGCTTTTTAGGCCCGCTAGGCCGGCCAGTCGTTCCATAGGAGCCATCCTTTTTTGTGCTATCAGGTAATTGCAATATAAGGATAGCCATCCTGAATGGGATGTCAATGAAGAATCGTGATTGTCGTTAATTACAAAACAGAGATGGCGCAAATCGAGGACTAGATGCTCAGGTGGTCGAATTTGGTCACGATGATGTGTTCGAGCACCTTGATCCCCAGGAGTTCACCGGCTTCCTTGAGCTTGGCGGTGGTCTCTAGGTCCTCGGCTGAGGGTTGCGNCGTCCCGCTCGGGNGGTTGTGAGCGACGATAATGCTNGCGGCTCTGTCTTCGAGGGCCNTTGCAAAGATCTCTTGAGGNTGCACTAGGCTCTGATTGAGAGTGCCTTGGAAGATGGTCGTGTTGCTGATGAGTCGGTTCGCACCGTCCAAAGTGAGCACCACGAAGTGCTCCTGCTTCTTATCGCGAATGGCACTGAGTTGGGCTACAGCGTCGTCGGTGCAAGAGATGACGGGGCTCTCTGTGGGCATGAGATATCGCCGGCCGAGCTCGAATAACGCGATGACCTCGCTTGTTTTGGCTGCACCCATGCCCTTTATGGAGGAAAGCTCTCCGTAGGTGACGGAGCTTCCTTTTTCTTTGAGAAGCTTGAGCACCTGCCTTGCAATGTCGTGAGCAGATACTTGCTTGTTTCCACTTCCGATGAGGATGCGCAGCAGCTCCTCGTCTGTAANATGCGCANGNCCGAACTTAACGAGCTTCTCTCTCGGCATCATGGTGGTCATGCTTTAGCCCCTCATAGTGACTTATGCATAACGTGCGGTATAAGGCAATCTATGGTAAGGGAAGCTAGGCCGTTGATCTGTATGGAGCCCCTTCGCTGAGGATGCGTTTTTCGGTCCGGAGGTCACCCGCAAGTGGGGTCAGAGGAGGCTGGGTGAATGTGGCTCGGCTTCCAGCTCCAAATGGGTGCAGGGGGCACACGTCGTCCTGCGAGACAAAGCCGTCCCTGGGGGCCGCACCAAGTGGCCACTTGGCGCACCCTCTGGCTAAGGCCCCTCGGCAGCCCTACGCCCGCTCGCAGGCCTCCAGCTCCTCCGTGATGCGGCCGCCTCCTAGCCGGTAGATGCGGTCGCAGAACCCGCCCACCAGGGCCGGGTTGTGGCTGATGAAGAGAAACGCCGTGCCCAGCTCCCGGTGGACCCTCCCAAGCAGCGCCATGACCTTGGCCTGGACGGTGACGTCCAGGGCGCTCGTGGCCTCGTCGCACAGGAGGAGCTTGGGCCTGCCTATGNCGGCCCGTGCGATCGCCGCCCGCTGGCATTCCCCGCCGGAGAGCTCGTACGGGAACCTCTCCGCGTAGGACCCGGGCAGCTCCACGGCCTCGAGTGCCTCCCTCACCAGGCGGTCCTTGTCGGCCCCCTTGAACCGCGGCAGGTAGCGGGCCCCCTCGAAGACGGCGTCGCCCAGGCGCATGGTCGGGATAAACGACGCCTCCGGGTCTTGAAAGACCATCTGCATCCCCAGCCAGGCCCGCCTCGCCGCGGCCGACCGGCCCCTCGGCAAGCGACCCTTCCCGGGGTGCTCCACGCCGTCAAACCGCACATGGCCCCCGTCGGGGGAGAGGAGCCCCGCCGCGATGCACGCGAGCGTGCTCTTTCCGCTGCCGCTGGGGCCCATGAGCCCCACGCGCTC
>NZ_CAJMXC010000008.1:0-43491 GCF_905219715.1 Olsenella sp. CU969 | reverse complement strand
ACCCCCGCCAGCAGCCGGCTCTCAACCATTTTGGGTCCCCCTCAGCCTTCTCGTTATGTTGCAATCGCAACATACCATGGCCGGCCGACGGCCTAGGGTGTGGCCCATCAGGCACCCACCCCGAAAGGAGCCCCATGACCACCCAGGAGACCGAGGAGATCCAGGCTGAGCTCGCCGCCGCCCTGCCCCACGAGATGTTCTGCTTCCAATGCGAGCAGACCGCCGGGGGCACCGGCTGCCGATGGCACCAGGGGGTGTGCGGCAAGCACGCCACCACCTCAAACCTCGAGGACGAGCTCACCGGCTACCTCGTCGCCTACGCCCGCTGCGTCCACGACGCCGGTGTGGCCTCCCCCTGCGCCCACGCCTCGCTGCCCATGGTCGAGGGGCTGTTCTGCTGCATCACCAACGTGTGCTTCGACGACGACGCCGTGCACGCCCTCATCGCCTCCATCCGTGAGCGCATCGACCATGTGAGCGCCCGCCACGGCCTGGACGCCGCCGACTACCCCGCCTACGACATGGGTCTCGTCTGGAACGCCGACGAGGACGTCCGCTCCCTCAAGAGCCTCCTGCTCTTCGGCCTGCGGGGCATGGCGGCCTACGCCTACCACGCCGCCATGCTCGGCGCCCGGTCCCAGGCCGTGGACGGCTTCTTCTTCCGCGCCCTCTACGGGCTCTCGGCCACCGACGACCGGCAGGCCCTCCTCGACCTCGTGCTGGAGTGCGGCCGCGTGAACCTGGAGTGCATGGCCATGCTCGACGAGGCCAACACCTCCACCTACGGCGACCCCGTGCCCACCACCGTGGACCTCGCCGTCGAGCCCGGGCCCTTCATCGTGGTGACCGGCCACGACCTCCGCGACCTCGAGCAGATCCTCGAGCAGACCGACGGCCGCGGCGTCAACGTCTATACCCACGGCGAGATGCTCCCCGCCCACGCCTACCCCAGGCTCAAGGAGCACCCGCAGCTCAAGGGCAACTTCGGCACCGCGTGGCAGAACCAGCAGCGCGAGTTCAGGGACATCCCCGCGCCCATCNTCTGGACCACCAACTGCCTCATGCCCCCCAAGGACTCCTACGCAGACCGNGTCTTCACCACGGAGGTCGTGGCCTACCCCGGCTGCACCCACATCGACGCCGACGGGGGCGGCCGCAAGGACTTCACCCCCGTCATCGAGCGCGCCGTCGAGCTCGGGGNCTACCCCGAGCGCCACGGGATGACCGGCGTCAACGGGGGCACCCAGGTCACCTGCGGNTTCGGCCGCAAGANCGTCCTCGACAACGCCGGCGCCATCGTGCAGGCCGTGAAGGACGGTGCCATCGGCCACTTCTTCCTCGTGGGCGGCTGCGACGGCGCCAAGCCGGGCCGCAACTACTACACCCGCTTCGTCGAGGAGACCCCTGCCGACAGCGTGGTGCTCACCCTCGCCTGCGGCAAGTACCGCTTCAACGACCTCGACCTCGGCGAGGTGGCCGGGCTGCCCCGCATCCTCGACATGGGCCAGTGCAACGACGCCTACGGCGCCATCCAGGTGGCCCTCGNCCTCGCGGAGGCCTTCGGCTGCTCGGTCAACGAGCTCCCGCTGTCCTTCGTCCTCTCCTGGTACGAGCAGAAGGCCGTCTGCGTGCTGCTCACCCTGCTCGCCCTGGGCGTCGAGGACATCTACCTCGGCCCCGACCTGCCGGCNTTCGTGAGCCCCAACGTCCTCGGCATCCTGCAGGAGCGGTTCGGCATCCGCGGCATCACCACGCCCGAGGCCGACATGGCGGAGATGCTGGCGTAGCCTTCGACGCCCACGGGCCGTCCAGCCCCCCATCCGGGCCCCGTCCGCGGGGCCCTTTCTTTTGGCGGTCTACCATGGAGTCCGCTCCCGGCGGGATTTAATACCTGCGAAGGGGTAGGATTATAGCCATGGCCGACCGGCCACCTTGCACCGGCTTTGGAGGAAAGCATGCGTATCGCAACCAGCGTCAGCGCCGCCATCGGCGACACCCCCCTGATCGACCTGTCGTTCCTCTGCGACGGCGACGTGACCCTGCTCGGCAAGTACGAGGCCGCCAACCCCGGCGGCTCCGTGAAGGACCGCGTGGCCCGGGCCATGGTGGACGCCGCCGAGAACGACGGCACCCTGGAGGAGGGCGGCACCATCGTGGAGCCCACCAGCGGCAACACCGGCGTGGGCCTGGCCATGGTGGCCGCCGAGCGCGGCTACGGCATGGTCCTCNTCATGCCCGAGACCATGAGCGTGGAGCGCCGCAAGCTCGCCGCGGCCTACGGCGCCAGGATCGAGCTCACACCCGGCGCCACCGGCATGGCCGGGGCCGTGGAGCGCGCCGAGCAGATCGNGGCCGAGACCCCCGGGGCCGTGATGATGGGCCAGTTCTCCAACCCCGAGAACCCCCTGGCCCACTACCGCACCACCGGGCCCGAGATCTGGCGCGACACCGACGGCGCCGTGGACGCCTTGGTGGCCGGCNTGGGCACCGGCGGCACGGTGAGCGGCACCGGCCGCTTCCTCAAGGAGATGAAGCCCTCCGCCCAGGTCTTTGCCGTGGAGCCCGCCGAGNCCCCCGTCCTCGAGGGCGGCCAGGCCGGCCCCCACAAGATCCAGGGCATCGGCGCCAACTTCGTGCCGGACAACTACGACGCCGAGGTGGTCGACGAGGTGCTCGCCGTGACCGGCGACGACGCCATCGCCATGAAGGACCGCCTGGCCGAGCAGCTCGGGCTGCTCGTGGGCATCTCCGCCGGCGCCGCGGTGTCCGCCGCCGTGGAGCTCGCCAACCGCGAGGACATGGAGGGCGCCGTCATCGTGGCCGTCCTGCCCGACACCGGCGAGCGCTACCTCTCCCTCATCGAGGCGTAGGGCCGGGAGCCAGCCGGACCCCCTGGCCCCTCGATGAGCGGCTTCGGCGAGCGGCCTCGAGCCCCTCGGTGCGCGGATTCTCGCACACGGAAGCTTCGTGCGTGCCCATACCGCTCACCGANGGGCCTCCCGGCACTCATCGAAAGACNGCANCGAACCCAANGGGCCGTCCTGGAGATTCCACACTCCAAGACGGCCCCTTGGGCTCGTTGTCGGTCCGAAAAGCCACGCCCCGGGACTGCGTTTTGGTAATCACGTGATTTAATTGTATTCATATATTTCTAGTTTTTGCTGAGGAGCAGCCATGGAGATCATTTGCCCAGGGGAGTGGACCTACACGCTCGTGATGAGGAAGAAGGACGACCCCTCGATCGCCATCGAGAGCGAGATGTCCGAGGGTCTGGGCTACGAGACCTTCGTCAAGTGCGGGGAGGAGTTCCGCCGCCAGGTGCAGGAAGGGCTCGAGGCCGCCTCGGAGTAGCGGCGGACNGTCAAAGCCACCGACACAGAGGGGCCGGCACCCACACGTGCCGCTCCCTCTGTGTCGGTAGGTTTGACGTTCGTCGGCACCCCTGGGCGCGCTGAGCGCGGGTACCGGGCGCCCGGCGCCCGTGCTTTCCGCTGCCTTTGGGTCCCGCCTTATTTCATGGGGTCGCGCCGCCCCGCCCCCACCCGGGNCGCCGCAAGCGGTAGCATGGGTTGACTTTGCTTGACAACCCAAGAGAGGCGCACCATGAGATTCTACGCGACCTGCCCCACCGGTCTGGAACACCTCCTCGCCCAAGAGCTCGAGAGCCTGGGCGTGCCCTCCGTGCGCCCGCTCCAGGGTCAGGTGGGCTTCGAGGGTCCCCTCAAGTGGGCATACGTCGCCTGCCTATGGAGCCGCATCGCCAGCTCCGTCGTCGCCGTCGTGGAGTCCGGCCCCGTGACCGGTGCCGAGACCCTCTACGACCTCGCCGCCGCCNTCCCGTAGGAGGACCACCTCCCCGTGGGCACCACGTTCGCCGTGTACACCTCCGGCACCATGGAGGGCCTCGACAACACCCTCTTCACCAGCCAGAAGGTCAAGGACGCCGTCGTCGACCGCATGCTCGCGGCCAAGGGCACCCGTCCCAACGTCGACACCGACGACCCCGACCTCCGCATCCGCGTGCGCATCCGCGAGGGCCACGCCACCATGGGGATCGACATGAGCGGCGAGCCCCTGTTCCGCCGCGGCTACGAGAAGGCCGCCCGCCGCGCCGCCATCCCGCCCCAGCGCCCCGACTACGCCGCGGCCGTGCTCGAGCTCGCCGGCTGGTGGCGCACCGTGCGCCGCCCCATGCCCTCCGTCTGCGTGGCCTTCTCCGGCGGCGGTACCCTGGCCGTCGAGGCCGCATCGGTGGCCCTCGACCGCGCCCCGGGGCTCCTCCGCGTGCGCTGGGGCTTCTCCCGGTGGCTCGGCCACTCGGAGCGCAGCTGGTCGCAGGTGCGCAACGAGGCCGAGCGCCGCGCCGCCGCAGGCGCCAAGAACCCCCTCGTGCTCGTGGTGAGCGACACCCGCGAGGGCTTCGGCGCCGACTGCCGCGCCCTGCTCAACTCCGCCGGCATCGACCGCGAGCCGGTGGTCGTGCCCGCCCGCGAGGTCTCCCGCGCCGGGGCCGAGCTCACCGAAGACCGTCTCGTGGCCGTGGACCTCGCCTGGCTGCACGCCGACGAGGCCGCCCGCGAGGCCGAAGCCCTCTCCTACCTCACCGGGCTCTGCTCCGGCNTGCCCGAGGGCACGCCCGCCTGCACCCTGGCCCGCGACGGCGCTCTGGACGCCCTCCTNGGCATCGANCCCGAGGACGAGGTGGAGTCGCTCATGGGCAAGAACAACGTCTACCTGCGCGGCTACGCCGACATCGCCATGGATCCCCCGGCGGCGGTCACCCTTAAGGATGGCTCCGAGGTGCCGGTGCTCGTGCCGGTGACCGACCAGTTCGCCGCCCGCCTGGAGAAGGACGCCAAGGAGCGCTCCAAGTGGGCCGAGGCCGAGGACGTCACCTGCTACCGCGTCTACGACCAGGACCTCCCCGACTACAACGTGGCCATCGACCTCTTCCGCGGCGCGCCCCAGACGCCGGGCCGCTGGCTCGTGGTCTCCGAGTACGCCGCGCCGTCCGAGATCNACCCCGAGAAGGCCCGCCGCCGCCTCATCGACGTGCTCACCGTGGCGCCCCGGGTGCTCGGCGTGCGCGGCCGCGACGTGGCCCTGCGCGTGCGCCACAAGGCCAAGGGCGGCTCGCAGTACGCGGCGCCCGAGGACATCACCCGCACCATCAAGGCCCGCGAGCTCGCCCGCAACGTCCCCGGGCGCCCGACCCGCAAGCCCAAGGCCCGCTACGTGGACGGCGTGGAGCTGCCCGAGGGCTGCAAGCTCGTGGAGGAGGGCGGCCTCACCTTCGAGATCAACCTCGTCGACCGCCTGGACTGCGGCCTGTTCCTCGACCACCNCGACGTGCGCGCCGAGATTCGCGAGATGGCCAAGCAGATGAGGGGGTCCAAGCGCTTCCTCAACCTGTTCGCCTACACCGGCACCGGCACCGTCTACGCGGCCGACGGCGGCGCGGGCTACACCACCACCGTGGACCTCTCCTACACCTACATCGACTGGGCCCGCCGCAACATGCAGCGCAACGGCTTCGACGGCGAGGAGCACGAGTACGTGAAGGCCGACGTCCTGCGCTGGGTGGACGAGCAGCGCAAGACCCGCAACCGCTGGGACCTCGTCTATTGCGACCCGCCCACCTTCTCCAACTCCAGCTCCATGGGCGAGCGCAGCTTCGACGTCCAGCGCGACCACTCCGAGCTGCTCATCGGCATCTCCCGCTTGCTCACCCGCGACGGCGTGTGCCTGTTCAGCTGCAACCTGCGCGACTTCACGCCCGACGTCGAGAAGCTCGACCGTTGCGGCGTGACCGTCGAGGATGTCACCGAGCGCACCATCCCCCACGACTTCGAGCGCAACTCCAAGGTGCACCACGTCTACATCGTGCGCCGCAAGCCCATGAGCGAGGAGANGCGCGCCGAGATCGAGGCCCGCAAGGCCCGCGGCGACCACGCCGGCAAGCGGGCCCCCGACAGCCGGTACCGCGGCGACCGCAGGCCAGGCGGCTTCGGCGGCAGCAGGGACGGCAACGGGCGCGGCGACCGGCGGGACGGCCGTCGCGGCTCGGACGGCCGCACGGACCGCAGGCCCGGCGGCTTCCGCGGGCGCGACGGGCGCGATAACGACCGGCGGGGCGGCGGCCATGGCGGCAGGGATGACCGCCGCGGCGGGTTCAAGGGCGGCAGGCCCGGATCGGACCGCGGCGGGTTCAAGGGCGGCGCCCGCCGCGGCCCGCGCGGCGCAGGCCCCTCGGGCAACAACCGCCGCGGCCAGGGCCGCGAGGGCGGCAACCGCCACTGATGCAGTGGGCCTCAGGGCGCGCGGAGGTGCTCTGAGGCCCATGTTCTTGGTAACCAAAGGCTCACACGAGTCCCACCTTTNCTTGAGTCANCGGTCAGCNTCGCGCCCAACCGNTNGGCATAGTCAGCTGCAAGCNCCATACCAATGCCGGTACCTCCCGCATCGCAACTGTAAAAACGATCAAACAGATGCTCCCTCTCTTGGTTCCCGAGAGCTGCCCCGTCGTTCTCAACGAAAAGCTCGATCTGTTCCTCTTGGACCGTCATTCCTACCCTCACCACGCTCGCCGCATGACGGAGCGCGTTTACAGCTGCGTTAAACAGAATGGTCGCAACTTTATCCTCGTCAGAATCCAGGACAAGAGGCGTGGGATTCACAGGGGAAAGCTCGATTCCGCGAGAACGAGCCTCTGGGCCCAATGAGCGCACTACGTCGAAGAGCGTCTCCCGGACATCGAAAGATGCGATTGAAACATCAACCATTCCGGCATCCGCCTTGGAGAGGAGGAGGATGTCGCCCACGAGCCGCTCTGACCGCGACAGTTCCCTGTCGATACCGGCGGCCGCATCGTCAAAGCTCTCATGCTGGGCACGTACGGCATCGATGTGCGCTCCGATAACCATGAGGGGCGTCTTAAGTTCATGCGAAGCATTGGCAAAGAAGTCCCTCTTTGCCAACTCAGCTCTTTGCAACTGAGACTTCATATATCGAACGCCCATCCAGAGCAAGACGTCAACGCCAAAACAAAGGAAAGCAATGACCCCTCCGGAAAACCTCGCAAGCGCCCATGCCACGCTCGCGTCTGCCACAAGAACACCAGCAGGCTTATAGTCCGTCTCACTGGGATTGGCGGACTTCTCGGGCGTAAAGAAAAAGCATTCGTCGCCCCTGACATATGAGGACATCTCGCCTGGCTCAAGTCGATGTGCCTCACTTCGAACATGCTCCAGCAGGTCAGCCGAGAGCACGCCCACGTACCCCTCGGGCTTCGATGACGGCTGAAGAGACGGGTCGAGAGAGATGAGCCACACTTCGGGAGCGACCGGTCCATTGTGAAAAAAACCGATGTTTCCCGACGAAAGGGCACGGTGAGCAAGGTCCTGCAGCATGCACCACTGGGCAGCCACAAACAGGAAGGGAATGAGCGCCACAACGACCCCCAGCACCATGCCCGNACGGTTAAGCAGGCCCGGATGGTTGCTCGGCACGGTCACAGCCGCCCCTCCCCTTCCCGATAGGTCAGACGGTAGCCGCGTCCCCACACCGTCTGGTTGTACACGGTGCTACCAGCCGCTAAGAGACGGCGCCTGAGCCTGCGATTAGCCTCGTCGATGGCACGACTTGCAGGAAGAGGCTCAGAGCCCCAGACCTCTCGGGACAACTCGTCCCGAGAGACCGGTACGTTAAATTTTTNGAAGTAGAAGAGAAGGAGCTGATGCTCTTGAGCCGTCAGGGCAAGCTCCATACCGTCCACAGAAAAGGTTCTCGTCCGAGCGCAGTATTCGAGGTTGCCCCACCTTTTAGGCATTCCACCAAGATCCCGTGACCTCACATCGATCCGATGGAGTATCGAATGCACCTTTGCCACCAGGAGCGTTGGCTTGAACGGCTTCGTAATGTAATCGTCGGCACCAAATACCAGGCCACGGCAATAGTCTTCGTCCGAATCTTTGGCGCTGACCATGACAACNGGCACCTGAGACGAGCCTCTGATGCGAGCCAGCAGCTCGATGCCGTCTNTCCCGGGCAGCATTATATCGAGTATTGCAAGATCGCAAGGCGTTCTGNAGAACACGNCCCAAAACTCGGAGCCGGAACCGAAAGCAAGAACCTCGTGGCCATCTGCAGCAAGAAAGCGATTGAGAATCTCGCGCACCTCACGCTCGTCATCTGCGAGATAAATCAGTGCCACTGCGCTTCCCTTCTCGAACAAGGTAGGGGGCGTTCGCCCCCTACCTAACCAAACGATCAGCACTACCTCAACGTNTAGNTTAGCTTGTGCTGAGAAATCTGACCCTGATAGCCGTTATACCATCCGTTGTAATAATCGATCACCGTGTCCTTAGAGGAGTATGTGCGTTGGTATGTTATCCTTTTATATTTAATATCATACCGATCAACGCGAAAAAGGCCACAGGTGAACTCCTTAAAGGTGTCAATCACCTCATCAGTATAGGTCTGCACNTGATCGGGCTGCTTCACGGCCGCCTGGGCCTGGGCCGGGGCGCCCAAACCCAAGATCNCGNCTGCCAACAAGGCCACCAGCAGGCCGATGCCCCTCTTACTCATCCGCATGTCCAACCCCTTACTCNCTGCTCGTCTCATAGCAACTNANAAATCCNTCCCTCAAGTCCACATTTCCCTTCACCTCCTCAACGGCATCGCAATGGAGAAAGAGGACGCGATCGCATATGCGCTGNAGCCCCTCGAGCAANTGGGAGGAAATGANGACGGTCCTTCCCGCACGTGCCATAGCACGCACTTCAAGCTCAGCCTGCTTCGTTCGCAGGGGATCCAAGGCGTTCATCGGCTCATCGAGGAGCGTGTAGGGCGCTTCCGTTGCCGATGCCATCGCAAGGAGTGTTTGTTGAATCATGCCCTGCGAGTAGGAGCGAAGCGGCCTCTTCCAAAACGAGAGGACGCCCAATCGGTCTCCAATCGCTTCAGTGCACGCATCCGAACCCCAACACCCCGCCGCATGGCCCATAAGCTCAAAGGCGCTNAACGGGCACCGCTGAGTCACCTGCTGCCATCCCGAGTAGTACACGGGCCAGCGCCGAGAGCGCCCTGGGAGCCGCTTTTGTCCATCCGCTTCAACGACGGAGCCTTTCCCAACGGGCACATCCCCTGCAAGGGCACGCATAAGCGTCGTCTTTCCCACTCCATTAGGCGCGGCAAGGCCAACCACCTCACCTCGACGCAGGCGAAATGAGATATTGCGGAAAACAGGGCTCCATCCATAACCAGCCGCAAGATTANAAACCNCAAGCANGGGTCCACCTTTCGGTCAGCCATAGCCTATAGACGCGACGTAGTGCCCATGCCGCTGCCCCCACAAGAGAAGCTGCAACAATCAGCAGCGCAAATGCCNCAAAACACAAAGGAAAAGGAGACAGTGCTTCTGATAAGACGGAATCGGCAGCGCTAAAGCACCCCGCATATCCGCACAAGATCCCGGGAGCAAGATATGTGCTGACGCACAGAGCAAGGATGTCCTCAGGCACTGCACCCCCGTACAGCCCAATGTTAGGGAGCAGCCCAATCGCACCGGCCACCAAGCAACCAACGAAAACACTCGACCACATGCCAAGGAGGGCCATGAGGGCCGACAGGCAGAGGGAACCGAGCAGTACAAGGGTCGCGGATACGAAGAGGGACTCCCCGACTGTCGTGGAAATGGCCTGGTCACCCTGCATGAAAGCAATGGGATATGAAAGGTCGCCCAACCCANTGCAAGCGGCCATCCATACCATAGCGGGGAGGAAGGAAATAATGAGGCTTACGACGGACAATGCCCATGGGGCGAAAGTGCAAACAAAGAGATTCAAAACAGGCCGGGGCGCCTGCAGGGACACAATGCCCTGCCTGTAAGATCCAACCGCAACGGCCGCACACATTAAGACCGGCATACAGAGGATAATTGCCGGGGTCGTCCCGAATACGTAGGACGCATATTCAAACGCCGGCATTTTCGACGCAACATCAAAAGACTGGGGCCCTCCGGCCTGCGCCATTGCCTCATAGAATAGCTGATAGCCCTCCAACAGCCCTGCGCTTGAAACAAGAGCTCCCTGCGCGGCCAGATCCCTCTCAACGGCATTCGCCCTTTGCATCGATGAGTAAAATACCGCATCGCTTTGGGAGAAAACCGCCTCCTTCAAGGCAGCCCGCAACTCCTTGAAAGGCTCTTCCTCTTCTGGCGTCATCCCATCGTAGAAACCATTCGACCATTCCTCCNCTACCTGCCTCAGCTGATTCTCTGCCTGCATACGCAGAAACGGAGTGCCAAACACAGGAACAGAAGCAATCGCAGGCATCAAGAGGGCCAAAGCCACAGCCATAGTCACAAGAGGCAGCTTCCTGTCACGGGCTACGATTTTCCATACTATGTAAAACCTTTCCATAAGAACCTCCTTTGGCTGGCTTNNAGTCTCGCATGTAATCCCCGGATATGTTCACGGCCTATGCCACACGAATGCCACAGATTTGCAACAACCGGTCCCGGGTAGAAACCATGGATGTTTTCCCAGCACAAAGGGACTTCCACCTCAGCGGAACAACGCNAGACTAGGTGAGTTTTTCCACCTGCCATCCCTCGATTGGAGTCACCATGGCATCAACCGTCCCGGCCGTCGCCAAGAAGGCGGGCCACGGCGCCATCCCCTTCTCCCTGGGCATGTCCCTCGTGACCTTGGGCGTCGTCTACGGCGACATCGGCACGAGCCCCCTCTACGTGATGAAGGCCATCGTCGCGGGCAACGGCGGCCTCGCGAGCGTCTCACAGGACATGATCATCGGCGCGGTGTCGCTGATCATGTGGACCGTGATGCTCATCACCACGGTCAAGTACGTGCTGGTAGCCATGCGTGCCGACAANCACAACGAGGGCGGCATCTTCNCCCTCTACTCCCTCGTGCGCCGGTGCGGCAAATGGCTGATCCTGCCGGCCATGATCGGCGGCGCGGCGCTCCTCGCCGACGGCATCCTCACCCCCGCCGTCACGGTCACCACGGCCATCGAGGGCCTCCGCACCATCGAGGTGGGTCACTCCTTCCTCGGNGACACCCCCACCNTCGTGGTGCTCATCACCATCGTCATCCTCTGCGCCCTCTTCCTCCTGCAGCGCGCCGGCACGAGCTCCATCGGNAGGATGTTCGGCCCGGTCATGTGCGTGTGGTTCCTCTTCCTGGCCGTCACCGGCGCGATCAACCTCGTCGGCAACCTCGACATGCTCCGCGCCCTCAACCCCCTGCGCGGCGTCATGTTCCTGTTCGGCCCCCTCAACAAGGCCGGCTTCGCCGTGCTCGGCTTCGTGTTCCTGGCCACCACCGGCGCGGAGGCCCTCTACTCCGACATGGGCCACGTGGGCCGCTCCAACATCTACGCGTCCTGGCCCTTCGTGGTGTTCTGCCTGTTCCTGAACTACCTCGGCCAGGGCGCCTGGATCGTGGCCAACGCCGGCAACGCCGAGCTGGCTGCCACGGCCGAGCTCAACCCCTTCTTCGAGATGATGCCCGTGGACATCCGCGCCTTCGCCGTGGTGCTGTCGGCCGTGGCCGGCCTCATCGCGTCCCAGGCCCTCATCACCGGCTCCTTCACCCTGGTCTCCGAGGCCACGCGCCTGAACCTCCTGCCCCACCTGCGCGTCACCTACCCCTCCCAGACCAAGGGCCAGCTCTACATCCCCATGGTCAACACCGTCATGTGGATCGGCTGCATCGGCGTGGTGCTGCTGTTCAAGACCTCCTACAACATGGAGGCCGCCTACGGCCTGGCCATCACCCTCACCATGCTCATGACCACCCTGCTGCTCACCGTCTNCCTATCNAGGGTGCGCCGCCACACCGGCCTCGCCGTGATCTTCGCCTGCTTCTTCATGGCCCTCGAGGGCGCCTTCTTCCTCTCGTCGCTCTCCAAGTTCTTCCATGGCGGCTACGTCACCATCCTCATGGCGGCCGTCATCTTCTTCATCATGTTCGTCTGGCGCCGCGGCAGCGCCATCGAGNGCTCGCAGTCGGTCTTCCTGCCTGTAGCCCGCTACATCCCGCAGCTCAGGCGCCTGTCCGACGACGACACCATCCCCATGCTCGCCGACAACCTGGTCTTCCTCACCAACGACGCCAGCTCCGACATGCTCGACCGAGACATCCTCTACTCGATCCTCGACAAGCGCCCCAAGCGTGCCCGCTGCTACTTCTTCGTGACCGTGCGGGTGACCGACGAGCCCTTCACCCACGCCTACACCGTCAACGACTTCGGCACCGACTTCGTCTTCAAGTGCACCCTGCACCTGGGCTTCAAGGTCAACCAGCGCGTGAACGCGTACCTCCGTCAGGTAGTGGGCGACCTTGTCCGCAGCGAGGANATGGCCCCCCAGCCCATCNGCTACTCCATCTACCGCGACCCGGGCTCCATCGGCGACTTCCGCTTCGTGATGCTGCGCAAGCTCCTCACCCCCGAGACCGAGCTGTCCGGTGAGGACCGCACCGTCATGAGCGTCAAGNACGCCATCANGCGCATCTTCGGCANCCCGGCCCAGTGGTACGGCCTGGCCACCTCCGGCGTGCTCTTCGAGTACGTGCCCCTGTTCAGCCGCATGGCGCCGGTGACAGTGCTCGAGCGGGTTCCCCTCTCCCTCTCCTCCGACCTTGCGGCCGAGGAGGGCGACGACGAGGACGACATCCTCTCCCTCGACCTTGCCGACGAGATGGCCGACGTCATCGCCGACACCGAGGCCAACGTCATCGGCGGCGAGGAGTCGGCCGACCGCACCGGCGTGCACCCCAAGGTGGTCTTCGACGAGGAGGGCCGCCCCGTGCGCATCGAGCGCCCGGGCCACCGCGGACACCGTCACGGCCGCGGCAGGAACTAGACCGCGACCGNCCTGTGCGACCTTACGAGAACGGGGGCGCCGGCCTTGCAGTGNCCGGCGCCCCCGTTTTCCATGGGCCGGGATAGAGGAGGGGCTCAGGCCCCGAGGAGCCGGAGGAGGTAGTCGCCCACCCCGCCCTCGTCGTTGGTGAGGCGCGTGGAGGCGTCGGCAAAGGGGGCGACGCCCGGCTGGGCGTTGGCCATGGCCACGCCGAGGCCGGCGGCCGCGAGCATGGAGGTGTCGTTCATGCCGTCCCCGAAGGCCACGGAGTCGGCCACGGGCACCCCCAGGTGGCGGCAGAGCCACTCCAGGGCGCTGCCCTTGGACGCCGCGGCGTCGCTGATCTCGAGGTTGCACGACTCCGAGGAGGTCCAGGAGAGGCTCGGGTCGGCCTCCACGGCGGCGATGCACTCGTCGCGCTCCTCGGGCGTGTGGTAGTACACCGAGAGGCGGTCCACACGGCCGAGGCCGTCGACCACCTCGTCCAGGGGCTCGTCGACCACCGTCCTCGACCGGCGGATCTGGTCAAGGAACCCCGGCATCAGGCCGTAGGTGTGCAGACGGTCGAAGCGCTCCCGCTCGGCGAAGGCACGGCCGTCGGCCATGACGTCTATCTCGATGTCCAGATGGCGCACGGCCCGGTAGACGGCGCGGGCCCTCCCGGGGCCCATGGGGGTGGCGTGGATGACGCCGTCGCCCCCGGCCCGCACGGCGGCGAGGTNNACCACCACGGCNCCGTTGACGCACACGGCATGGCGGGCGCCGGGCAGCGAGCGCAGGGACTCCGGAAGGCCCGCGAGCGGCCTGCCGGTGCAGACGACNANCTCGCNGNCGGACGCCGCGAGGGCCTCCAGGGCGCGCAGGTTGGTGGGGTGCACNTGCTTCTCGGGAGTGAGGAAGGTGCCGTCGAGGTCGGAGAAGACGATGGCCATGGGGCTCCTAGTGGGGCGACGACTGGGCGAGGGGCGCCGGCAGCGGGGGCTCGTCGCCCGCCCGGTCGGCGATGGGCACGTAGACCGGGCAGGTGGACGCCCACGGCACCACATAGNCGGGGCGGATGATGCGGCCGGCGCCGTAGAGCTCCTCCATGCGGTGGGCCATCCAGCCCNAGAGGCGGGCGATGGCGAAGATGGGCGTGTGCATCTCGGCGGGGATGCCCAGCATGTCGTAGACGAACCCCGCGTAGAGGTCCACGTTGGCGCAGAGCGGCTTGGAGGTGCCGCGGACCNGCGAGNCCACGGCNGGCGCCAGGTCCTCGATGGCCTCGATGGTGTGGAACCTCCTCGAGAGGCCCTTGTGCTCGGCCAGGGCCCCGGCGTAGCGCCGGATGATGGCGGCGCGGGGGTCGCTCAGGGTGTAGACGGCGTGGCCGATGCCGTAGAGCAGCCCCGTGCCGTCGAAGGCCTCCCCCGCCGCGATCTTTGCGATGTAGGCCTCCATGGCCTCGGTGTCCGACGGGTCCGCAACGTGGTCGCAGACGTCGTCGATCATCTGACCCACCTTGAAGTTGGCGCCGCCGTGCTTGGGCCCCTTGAGCGACCCCATGGCGGCCGCGTAGGCCGAGTACGGGTCGGTCCCCGACGAGGAGAGCACGCGGCAGGTGAAGGTGGAGTTGTTGCCGCCGCCGTGCTCGGCGTGGAGCATGAGCATGGTGTCGAGGACCCGGGCCTCCTCGCGGGTGTAGCCCTCGGGGCCCCTGAGGACCCGGAGGATCGTCTCGGCCATGGAGAGCCCCGGCTCGATGGGCGGGATGGAGAGCTCGGACTGGTTGGCCTCGGCCGAGTACGCGGCGCTCGCGATGGCGGCGATGCGCGGCAGGCGGGCGAGCAGCGATACGGCGACGTCGACCTCGTGCTGGGGGTCCGTGGCGTCGGGGTCGTCGTCGAAGGCGTAGAGCAGCAGCGTGGCACGCTGGAGCACGTTCATGATGGACGTCGAGGCCGTGGTGCGCGGGAAGAGCGAGAGGTAGCCCACGGGGAGTGCCCGGCGGGAGTCGATGCGGTCGTTGAAGTCCGCGAGCTGGGCGTAGGTGGGCAGCTGGCCGCTGATGAGCAGGAANGCGAGCTCCTCNNAGCCGAACCGCCCCTCGGAGGCGGCGGCCCCCACAAGGTCGCCGATGGAGTAGCCGCGCAGCAGGAGGTCGCCCTCGTCGGGCTCGACGCCGTCGGGGCCCTTGCGGTAGCCGTGGACGTCGCACACGGTGGTGAGGCCGGCCACGACGCCGGAGCCGTCGGGGTTGCGCAGGCCGCGCTTGACCCCGTAGTGCTCGTAAAGCGCCGGGTCCACGGCGTCGATGTTGCGAAAACCCTCGTAGAGGGCGTCGCTCACCGGCTCGCGGCCGCAGGAGACCGACGGCATGGGCCGCACGTCGGTGACGTGGAGCATGGCGCTCGTGCTGGCCGACGGGATGACGGGGCGGTAGTGGGCGGTGAGGCTCTCTTTGTTAACGGTCATGGCTCTCCTTGGGGCCGATGGCCGCCTCCCTCAGGCGGGACGCCTAGAGGCGGTACATGAAGCGGAAGACCTCTTCGCGCTGGAAGGTGATCTGGACGCCGAGCTCGCCCTGGAGGGCCGCGAGCTCGCCCTGGAGGGTGTCGAAGTCCACGTCGACGGCGCCGAGGTCCACCAGCATGGTCATGGTGAAGACACCTTGGAGGATGGTCTGGGATATATCGAGGATGTTCGCGTCGTGACGGGCGAGCACGGCGGTGACCGCAGCCACGATGCCGGCGCGGTCCGAGCCGAGGACGGTGAGGATCGCGCGGCCGCTGGTCTCCTGGCGTTCCTGAGCCATGGTGCCTCCATACAACGANGGCCCCGGGGCNTGCCCNGGGTCCGGGAAGGGTCGGGTCTGAATTCTAACGGANGCCGCCGGCGCGGCCCCTAGGAGACGCAGGANTGAAAGCGGGCCGTAATCTGGTCCTCTGACTCGTGGAGCGCGCAGCAGAGCTCCTCCACGGAGCGGNCGTGGGCCTCCTTGTAGATGCGCTCGTAGATGACGGGGGCCTTCTTGTGGTTGGCCTCGACGTCGGCGATGCGGGAGCGGAAGGTCTTGGCGATGCGCATGACATCCGAGCAGGAGCCGTGGCGGATGACCTTCTTGAAGTGCTTCTCCTCGAGGACAGCGGANCGGTCCGTGAAGGGGTCGAGCTCCATGTCGGGGTAGCTCTCGATGAGGGACGCGGCCTCGTCTGCGGACAGGACCGGACGGNGGTTGGCCTCGGAGGCCACGGGGTACTTGATGAGCATGGGGTTGCGCCCGTGGGTGGGCATGAGGTGGTAGACCGGGGAGTCACCGNCCTCCACAGCCTCGACGCAGCAGACGCCTTGACCCGGATGGACGATGTAATCACCGATTTGGTACATGTTTTCCTCCGTTTCACTTGCATCTATGCTAGAACAAGATATACTGGTTTGTTTTTGTCGTTACTACGGGACACCCTTCAGGGACCCGGGCGGCTCTGTGGCCTTTTGGGAGGGTGCCGTCGGGTACCTGCCGGGATGCTAGGATTGGAGCGTTGTCCCGCGAACGGAGCGCCATGAGGGTCTTGGCCATAGTGCCTGCATACAACGAGGAGGAGAGCCTCCAGTCGACGGTCGAGGAGCTCATGGCGAGCTGCCCGTACGTGGACATCCTCGTCATCAACGACGGCTCGCGGGACGCCACGGGCGCCATCTGCGACCGCGAGGGCTACAACCACCTGGACATGCCCATCAACTGCGGCCTCACGTCCGGCTTCCAGGCCGGCATGAAGTACGCGCTGCGGCACGGCTACGACGCCGCCGTGCAGTTCGACGCCGACGGCCAGCACCGCCCCGAGTACATCGCCGAGATGGCCCGGGCCATGGAGGGGCAGGGCGCCGACATCGTGATCGCGAGCCGCTTCCTCGAGGGCGAGCGCGGCCACTCCCTGCGCCACATCGGCAACTCGCTCATCTCCCGCCTCATCCGCGCCACCACGGGGGCCTCCATCACCGACCCCACGAGCGGCATGCGCATGTTCAGACGCAGCACCTTCAAGGCCTTCGCCGGCGGCATGGACATGGGCCCCGAGCCCGACGCCGTCGCGCTGCTCGTGCGCAAGGGCGGTGCCAAAGTGGTCGAGGTCCCGGCGTCCATGCGCGAGCGCCAGGCGGGNGAGAGCTATCTCTCCCCCGCCAAGGCCGTCACCTACATGGGGCGCACCTGCCTCAANATCCTGTTCNTCCAATGGTTCCGATAGGAGCTCCCATGGACCGCTCCCTGCGCATACTCCTGATCGTGGGCGCCGCCGCGACCCTGCTGCTCATCTGCAGCGCCGTCAAGCGCCAGAAGATCCAGATCGAGGACNCNCTCTTCTGGATCTGCTTCNNCGGCCTCCTCGTGGTCCTGGCAGTGTTCCCCCAGATCGCCTTCTGGCTGTCCGGGCTCCTGGGCTTTCAGTCGCCCGTGAACTTCGTCTACGTGACGATCAACGCACTCATGCTCGTGAGGGAGTTCCGCAACTCGTCCAAGATCTCCACGCTCAAGTACCGCGTGGACCAGCTGGCCCAGGAGGTGGCGCTCGACGAGAACGACCGCGGCGGCGACAAGGACGAGGGCCGCTGACAGACGGCCCCCGGGGGTACGGGGCGCATGGACCGACGTTGGGGCCGCCCCCGGGGCGGCCCTTTCCCGTGGCGCCCCCTAGGGACGGTAGACCGCGCGGTTGTTGGGGGTCTCGTCGACCTCCACGGCCGTGACCGGCAGCCCCATGGCGCGGAGCTCGCCGAAGACGTGGCGGGCCAGGTTCTCCGCCGTGGTGCGGAAAGGCAGCACGGTGAGGGAGAAGGTCTCGGCCTCGAGGGCCGCCACGGTGGCGGGGGCGAGGGTGCCCTCCTCCACGAGGAGGGTGTGGTCGAGCGAGTCGCAGACCTCGGCCACGGCGCCCTTGACCACGGAGAAGTCCACCACCATGTCGCGCATGTCGCCGTCCTCGACGAGGCTGTCGGCGCCGAACGTCGCCACGACGCGCCAGCGGTGGCCGTGGAGGTTCTCGCACTTGCCGTCGTAGCCGTGGAGGAAGTGGGCGGAGTCGAAGTGCCCCTCGGCGATGAGCTCGTACATGGCGGCCTCCCCGCGTTCGCGCGGCGCCCGTGGGAAGCCGCTGTGGACGCGGTGCATCATACCCCACGGCCCCGGGAAGAGCGTGTATGCTTGACCCGTTTTCCTCCCCTTCAAAAAGGAGCAAGCCTTGGCGAGCCGCGCCCCCGTGTCCGTCCTGTTCGTCTGTCACGGCAACATCTGCAGGTCCACCATGGCGCAGTCCGTCATGGGGCACCTCGTGCGGGAGGCCGGCGAGGAGGGGCTCTGGACCGTGGACTCGGCCGCCACGAGCACCGAGGAGCTCGGCAACCCGCCGCACCCCGGAACCGTGGCGGAGCTCGCACGCCACGGCATCCCCTGCGTCCCCCACCGGGCGCGGCGGATGCGCGCCGACGAGCTCGACAACTGGGGCCTCGTGGTCTACATGGACGGGGAGAACCTCCGCGGCCTGCGGCGCATCCTCGGCCCCGCCGCCCTGGACGGCGGGCGCGTGAGGCCGCTCCTCTCGTTCGCGGACCCCGCCTANGCCCGCGCCCGCANCGACGTGGCCGACCCGTGGTACACCGGCGACTTCGGGGCCACCTTCCGCGACGTCCGCGAGGGCTGCAAGGGGATGCTCTCCCGTGGCTGAGGCCTCGCGGCGCCGGGTGGCGCCCTGGGTGCTCGCGGCCGGCCTCGCGACGCTCGCCGCCCTCCTCTGGCTCGCGTGCTCCACCCTGGGCGGCATGGCCTGGAGGGACGCCCTCTTCCCCACCGTCCTCGTGCCCTCGGCCCTCCTCGTCGGCCNGAGACGGCGCGCCCTGGCCGCGCACCCGGGGGCCGCCGTCCTGGCCGTGGTGCTCCCGGTGGGGCTCTTCCTCTGCGCCTACATGCCGGCCATCGTGTCCGTGAGCTGGGACGGCTACGTGCATTNCCGGGCCGCCAACCGCATCGCCCAAGGGCGGGTGACCGTGAGCTCGCTCGCCGACGACGTCCTCTACGACATGGACGGCATCTACGACGTGGGCCTCTACCCGCTCGGGACGAGCGACGACGACTGGCACCCCAACTGGGAGTCCATCCTCTCGGAGGAGGGCATGGACCACGCCAACGAGCGGTTCGAGGAGCTCGACGAGGTGGTTTCCACCCGCAAGACCAACGTCACCCCGTGGGAGCCCACCACCCTGGGGCGGCTCCCNNACGCGCTGGGGCTGGCCGTCGGCGACCNCCTCGGCGCGCCGGTGNTGGCGAGGCTCTTCCTGGGGCGCGTGTGCAACCTGCTCGTGTACGCGGCGGTCATGGCCCTCGCCGCGTCGTGGCTCAGGCGCGGGGGCTGGGTGGTCTTCGCCGTGGCCGTGACGCCGACGCTCGTGTTCATGGCCTGCAACTACTCGTACGACCCCTTCGCGATCTCCCTGGTCACGCTGGCCGCGAGCCGCTTCGTAGGCGAGCTCCAACGCCCCAACGAGCGCCTAACCGCGGGCAGGGCGGCCTGGATCCTCGTGCCGTTCCTCGTGGGGACGGTCACCAAGGCGGTGTTCGTCGCCTCGGCCCTCATGCTGCTCTTCATGCCGAGGACGAAGTTCTCCGACGACCGCGGGCACCGCGCCTGGGTCTGCGCCTGCTGCGCGGCGGCGGCGGCGGTGCTCGCCACGTTCGCCGTGCCGTTCCTGCTCGCCGGCGGCAGCGTGGGGGCCGACACCCGCGGGGGCGCCGCGGACATCGACTCGCGGCGGCAGCTCGCCTTCCTCCTCACGCACCCGGTCACCTACCTCGCCACCCTCGTGGGGAGCTTCCTCCGGGCCTTCAACCCCGTGGCCGTGTTCCAGCAGCTCCCCGTGAACCTCTGCTACCTGCCCATGCCCGAGGGCTGGCCCCTCATGGCCGCGGGGTGGTTCTGCCTCGCGCTGTCGGCCGCCCTGCTCGACCGCGGCCCCGTGGACGACCGCTGGCGCGGCCCCGCCGTCGGCTGGGGGACCTTCGCGGGCATCGCGCTGTCGCTCGTGCTGATGGCCACGGCCCTCTACCTCGGCTACACCGACGTGGGGGCGCCGCTGGTGGGCGGCATCCAGGTGCGTTACCTGCTCTTCGAGATCTCGCCGTTCCTGCTGGTGTGCCTCAACCTCGGCACGGGTCCCAGGCGCCGGCTCGAGGGACGGCTGGAGGCCGCGGGGGGCGCGGGGCCGGCCCGCCGCGCGATGGGGGCACTCCCGCAGGCAGCCCTGTGGGCAGGCTTCTGCCTGCTGTGGGCCGTGACGGCGTTCGGGTTCCTCGTGCGTTTCTAGGCCCGCGGGGGGGGCGGCGCCCAGATTGGGACAAAAGTGCCCGACCGTTGGGACAAAAGTGTCCGACTGGTGGGACGGGGCGGCGGTCTCAGCCGTTGTGGGCGGCCACCCAGGCCAGCGCGTTGGCCACGGGGTCGCCGGACTCCTCGCAGAGGCCGAAACCGCCCTCCCAGACCGCCGTGAGGTCGGCGGTGGAGACGNCGTCGTAGGAGCGGAGCGCCCACGCCAGGTCCATGGCGGCGGTGAAGGGCACCTCCGACTGCGCGAGGCCCACGTTGACGCGCCACGCGGGCGNCACGGCGCCGGCCGAGAAGGCCTCCCCTCCCGGGGCCAGGTAGGCCAGGGGGTCGCAGAGCGAGCAGCGCTCCGGCGGCGTGAGGCCCTGGGCGTCGCGCACCGTGAGGTTCTGGCCCCAGGCGCCCACGTACCCGGGGTCCCAGCCCGCGAGGGAGCGGTACTCCCACTGGCGGTGGTTCAGCAGGTCGTAGACCATCTCGGAGTAGTGCAGCGTCTGGGTGTCCGGGACGCCCAGGAGCTGGTTCTCGGCCGTGTCGCAGCCCACGCCGTCGAAGGCCGTGCAGGCGAGCGTCGGCGCGGCGAGGGCGCGCACGTAGGCGCCGAGGGACCCCACCCGGACGGTGCCGCGGGAGGGGCTGTAGGAGAGCCAGGAGTCGCCGTCGCCGTTGAGCGAGGCCACGTAGGCCTTCGCGGTCTCGAAGGGCAGGCTCTTGAGCTGCGCATGGACGCCCTCGACCGTGGAGGCCGCGCCGAGGTCCACGTCGAGGCCCGCAGACGCCACGGCCTCCGCGTTCTGCTGCGCGCCCGCGGCGAGCTCCTCGGCCGTCCCCGTGGACGACGGCTGCACCCCGGGAAACGACGCCTGCTCGGCCGCGCCGCGCACCACGGTGGCCGGGAACGCCGTGGNGTCGAAGAACCGCTTGGCCGATCCTTCGAGCTCGGAGAGCACCGCCTGGAGGTAGGAGCCGTCGCTTGCCTCGCCGTCCAGGGTCNCGTCGANCGCCAGGGGGGCGTTGTCGGGATCGGTGNGGNCCNGGCCGGAGACCCANCGTCNGAAGGACCCCGACAGGTCCCGGGAGAGNGCCGACGTCCAGCGGTNGGGCGAGCGCGTGCCGTCGTCCACATGGCGCCCGTAGAGCCACTCGTAGGCGCCGTCGGCGGAGGCGAGGGGGCCCACGGGGTTCCAGATCGCACAGCCGGAGGGGGCGTCGGACAGGGTCGCACCCTCGCCGTCCCAACGCGCGGCGCCCTCGGCGTCGAGGAAGGGGTCGAACGCCGGGGCGTCGCCCGACGCACCGAGGCATGCGACGAGGGAGGCGCCGGCGCCCACGCCCAGGCAGAACACGCCCGAGGCGCCGCCGGGCAGCCGGCCCGCGTTGAGCCGCAGGAACCGGATGGCGCTCTTGAGGTCGCAGACGTTCCACGGCAGGCCGCCGGGCACGGTGCCGTCGCCGGAGGCCTGGCCCCGCGACTCGAAGCCCGTGGTGCAGCCGCGGCACCCGGCGAGCACGTAGATGCACCCGGCGTCCATGTAAGGCTTGAGCCCCTCGTNGGAGTAGGTGCCCGCCGGCGTCTGACCCCGCCNCGAGGCGGAGTCCACCGCCATGACCACCGGGGCGTTGGAGGAGTCGAACGACCCCACCTTCGCTCCCTCGGCCACGGTGCAGGAGAAGGTGTCGCCCTTGGCCTCGGCGTCGAAGTAGGCGCCGGGGACGAATATCGAGAGGCGCTGCACGGTGGAGGAGGCCGGCGTCAGGCAGTAGGGCACGCAGAGCCGGTAATAGACGTCGTGCTCCTCGTCATGGCTCCAGGCGGAGGCGTCGAGGGCGAGGTCGTCGTAGGCGTGGACGTCCACGGAGGGCCCGTCGTCGGAGGCCGCCGGAGCGGGCGCGGGGGCGGGCCTGCCGCACGCGGAGAGGACCGCGCCCAGGGAGGCGGCGGCCGAGGCCGCAAGAAAGCTCCGTCGCGTGCATGCCATGNGACCCTCCCCTACTCGCCTNCCGTACGGNCCTTAGTATCCCGCGNCGCGCGCCGGGCCACGACATCTCCAGACCGCTGCCCGAATCCCCTCCGCCCGCGGCCGTCCCGGATGGGCGCCTTGGTCCATGATGGATGAAACGGTTCCGGAGGAAGGGACAGCCATGGCCAGTGACGAGAGCCGCGCATACAGTATGGTCCTCNAGTGGTGGGGGCTCCTCCCCCGCCCGGTGCGGCGACGGGAGCTCGGCGACTTCGCCATGGAGTTCGCATACCACTCCGCCAGGGTCGAGGGGGCCGAGCTCACCTACGAGGAATCGCGGGAGGTCTTCGAGCAGGGCAGCGTCACGGCCTACACCGGCGACGTGCGCTCCCTCGTCTCGCTCACCAACCAGAAGGCCGCCTTCGGCTGGATGACGGAGCGGCTCGAGGAGCGCGCATCCCTGGACGAGGCCTTTGTGCTCACGCTGCACCGCACCCTCACCTACGGCACCTACAGCCCCACCCAGCTGGCCGACGGCGAGCGGCCGGGCACCTACAAGCTCTCCGACTACATNGNCCGCGAGACCCATNACGTGGGCGCCGCCCCCGACGAGTGCCCGCGCCTCACGCGCGAGCTCCTTCGCGACGTCGATGAGACGCTCCCAGGCCTCACGCCCAGGCGCGCCGTCACCTGTGCGGCCTTCCTCCACAACGAGCTCGTCACCATCCACCCGTTCAGCGAGGGAACGGGGCGCGTGGCCCGCGAGCTGGCCAACTACGTGCTCCTCTTCGGCGGGCACCCGCCGGTGAGCGTCTTCGAGGACGAGGTGGACGCCTACTACGCCGCCCTGGAGGCCTTCGACGACACCGGCGACCTCGAGCCCTTCAAGCGGCTCCTGCGCCACGAGACCGTGCGCTCCTGGGAGGACCGGGTGCGCTAGGCACCGCGGCGGACGGGCAGAGCCGACAAAAAAAGAGGGGGCACCCCGGACCGTCCGGGGCGCCCCCTCCCACGTCGCCGCGGACACCCTACCCCTCGGAGCGGACCTCGCTGGCGATCTGGTCGGGAACGCTCATGCCGTCNCTGCGGTCGGCGCCCCAGAAACAGCAGGACAGGAAGCCCGGGCCCACGTGGCAGCCGATGGTGGGGCCGGCCTCGGCCTCGATGAACAGCACGTCCCCGTCGGCGCCGCGCCCGATGATCTCCTCCAACCGCCGCATGGCGGCGGGGCAGTCGGCGTTNNCGGTGGCGCACACGAAGGTGGTGTCGGAGTGGTTCTGGAGGTAGTTGTCGGCCAGGCGGCGGATGGCCTTCTTGCGGCCACGGGCGATACCGGCGAGCTCGAGGNTGCCGTCGAGGGCCACGGTCAGCAGCGGCTTGATGTCGAGCTTGGAGCCCACGAAGGCGATGCCCGAGGGGATGCGGCCGCCGCGGGCAAGAGCCGTGAGGTCGTCCACCATGAACAGGGTGTGGATGTGGTTGTGGGCCTCGGCCGCCCAGTCGGCAAGCTCGCGGGCCCTGAGCCCCTTGTCGCGCTGGCGCACGGCCTCCCACACGAGGAGCGTGAGCGGGGTCGAGGGCAGCTTGGTGTCCACCACGTAGAGCTCGATGTCGGGACCGAACTCCTCCTTCATGCGCTCGAGGGCCATGCAGGCGCCCTCGTAACAGCCGGAGATGCCGGAGTCGAAGGCGAGATAGACGGTGGGGACGCCCGAGGCGATGGCCGCGCGGAAGGCCTCCTCGAACTCCATCTGGGAGGGCTGGCTCGTCTTGGGCTCGGCGCCGTGGCGCATCCGCTCATAGAACTCGTGGGAGCTCATGGTGGCGAACATGTCGTCGACGCCGCAGAGGGGCTCGCGCCCGTCGTCGCGGTCGGGCTCGGTGTAGGTGAAGTGCAGGACGGTGAGGCCGTTCTCCTCGCAGAACTCGCGGCTGAGCTCGCACGGGGAGTCGACGATGAGGTTGCAGACGGCGGCCATGGGACCTCCAGTGTGAGACGGGGCACNAACGCGTCCATGATAGGGCACGACCCGAGAGCCCACGGATAACCCACAGGCGGCCCGAAGGCCCGGGGCCGGGCGCGGCTACTCGGCGGATTTCAGGCTCTCCACCATGTCGATGGACGCGAGCCTGGGCACCATGGCCGCCAGCACGAGCACACAGAACAGCACCGTGAGCCCGAACGAGCAGAGGTAGCTCACGGCGTGGATCTCACGGCCGAACATGGCGGCGTCCACCTCGGCCGNCACCACCACGTAGCCCTCGAACCACGTGCCGAGCTCGAGGCCGACGAGGGCACCCACCACCACGATGATCGCGATCTCTCGGAAGACGTAGGAGCAGACCTCCTTGGGCAGGAACCCGAGCACCTTGAGGCTCGCGATCTCGCGGGAGCGCTCGGCAATGTTGATGTTGGCCAGGTTGTAGAGCACCACGAAGGCGAGGAGGGCCGCGGCGGCGATGAGCACCACCATGACGAGGTCCACCGACGAGAGCATCTCGCGGTAGGTCTCGATGGTCTCGTCGTCGAGCATGAGCGTCTCCACGCCGTCCATGGCCTGGAGCCGGTCGGCGTCGACGGCGCGCTCCACGGCGTCCGTGGGCAGGAACGCGAAGGCGGTGTTCGCCTCGCCCGGCTCGCCGAAGGCCCGGACATAGGCATCCGCGCCGATGTAGACGTAGGAACCGAGGTAGTTCTCGCACACGGCGGTGACCACGAGGCGGCGCTCCTGACCCGTGGCGTTGCCGGTGGCGTCCTGGGCCCAGAGGCGCACCTCGTCGCCGGGGCCGACACCGAGCGTGGTGGCCAGCTTCTCGGTGAGCACCACGGAGTCGGAGCCGAGGTCCACCGGGGCGCCGCCCCGGCGCTCGCGCAGGGTGACGGCGCGCCCCAGGGAGCCGGCGTCCTCCNGGACCACGAGCACGACGGCGAGGTCCTTGGAGCCGTCCTCGGGCCTCGCCACGACGTTCTCCTCGAACGCCGCCACGGGATCGCCGCGGCCCATGGAGCCGAGGGCGTCCAGGACGTCGGCCCGCTGCCGCCCCGTGGCGTCGACCGAGAGACCCACCGTGGCGTTGTAGTGCACGATCTCGCCGAACTGCTTGTCGATGATGTCGTTCACGGCGTCACGCACGCCGAAGCCCGTGAGCAGCAGAGCGCAGCAGCCAGCGACGCCCACCACGGTCATGAGGAAGCGACGGCGGTAGCGGAAGATGTTGCGGAACGTGACCTTCCACGAGAAGGAGAGGCGGCGCCAGACGGGCCCCACGCGCTCCAGGAGGATGCGGCGCCCGGCCTTGGGGGCCTTGGGCTGCATGAGGCCGGCCGGACTCTCTCGGAGCGACGACAGACAGGCCGCGAGGGCCGCCCCCACGGTGACGGCCACACCGATGACGGTGGCCGCGACGGCGGGCGCCGCCTCCACAGGGAGCGGCATGGGCCGCGCCGGGACGCCGTAGATGATGCCGTAGGCGGTGAAGATCACACACGGGAGCAGCTGCGACATGGAGAGCACGCCCACGAGCGCGCCGAGGAGCGAGGCGGACCCGGCGTAGGCCACGTACTTGGAGCAGATGGCCGCGCGGCCGTAGCCGAGGGCCTTGAGCGTGCCCATGAGCCCGCGGTCGTCGTCCACCATGCGGGTCATGGTGGTGAGCGAGACGAGGGCGGCCACGAGGAAGAAGAAGAACGCGAACGCCGTGGCGATNGCGTCGATGCGCTCGGAGTCGGCCAGGTAGGAGGCCGCCCCGTAGTTCTGTTCGCGGTCGAGCAGGTAGACGTCGCCGGGCCCGATGGCGNCNACCTCGCGCNGCGCGTCGNNCAGCNGGGCCTCGGNGTCGGCGATCCCGGCCAGGGCCTCCTCCCTCCCCCGCTCGTAGGTGGCGAGGCCCTCCTCGTACTCGGCGCGGCCGTCGGCCAGGCGCGCCTCGGCGTCTGCGAGGGACGCCTGGCCGGACTCCACCTTCGCGCGGGCCTCGTCCAGCTGCGCGCCGGAGGCGTCGAGGGCGTCCCTCCCCTCCTGGAGGCGGGCCGCGCCGGAGTCGAGGGCGGCGCGGTTGTCGGCGAGCTCGGCCTCGGCCTCGTCGAGGCGGCGGGCCTCCTCGTCCAGGCGCGCGCAACCCTCCTCGAAGGTCCGGACCGCCCCGCGGGCGGCCTCCACCTGGGGCGCCTGGGACACGAGGGCCTGGGCGGCCTCCAGGAGGTCCTCCAGGGCGGCGACCTGGCCCTCCAGTCCATCGGCACCGGCGGCCTGGTCCTCCTTGANCCGGTCCAGGGCCGCCCGGGCGGCGTCGGCCACGGCCTGGGCGTCGTCGCCGGAAAGACCCGCGGCCGCGACCTGGGCCACGAGCCGCTGGCACTCCTCGTCGTAGGCGGCCACGGCGGCACGGGCCTGCTCCACGGCGGGAGCCTGGGCCTCGANCCCCGCCTCGGCCCGGGCGAGCTCCTGTCTGCCGGCGTCCACCTNCGCGGCGGCGGCCCCGAGCTGTCGGCGGCCCTCCTCGAGCCCCGCCGCGTTCCGCTCTATCTCGGCCTCGCCGTCGGCGAGGAGACGCTCCCCGTCGGCCACCTGGGCGCGGCCGTCGGCGAGCCCCCGCCTGCCGTCTTCCACCTCGGCGGCGCCGGAGTCCAGCCGGGCCCCGGCCTCCTCAAGCGCCGCGGCGCCGTCCGCGAGGGACGCCTCCGCCTCGGCCCGGCGGTCAGCCAGCTCGGCGCGGCCCTCGTCCACCCTCTCCTGGGCCTCGGCGCGCAGCTCGTCCGCCCGCNCCTGGGCGAGCCCGGGGATGAGGGCTTCGATGCGCCCGGCCACGGCGTCTACCGCGCCGTCGTAGGAGGCCGAGCCCCACGGCTCGTCGGCCGCGCCGGCCACACGCACGTAGAGCTCGGTGTAGGGGGCGTCGGGAACGAAGGCCGACGGCAGCGTGAAGAGCACCTGGTTGACGGTGCCGCTGCCGAGGGACGTGGTGGAGAGGACCGCCTCCTGCACGTGGGCCGACGACGCCACGGTGCCCACGACCCTGAAGTCCCGCGTGGCGAGGAGTCCGTCGAGGTCCTGGGCGCCGTAGAGCACCTCCACGTCCCCGGGCACGGCACCCTTGTCGGCGGCCTTGTCCACGATCACGCACTCGTCGGCGGACTCCGGCCACCTGCCGCTCCTGAGCTGAAGACCGTTCATGGGACCTCCCGAGAAGCNGGCCGAGGCCCAGGAGTCCAGCGACACGACCCGGCAGGCATGGTTTACGTCGCCCATGCGGGCCATGACGTCCACGGAGCGGCCCGGCTCGCAGGCGGCCACACCCCCCACCGAGGAGACGTCGCCCACCTGGGACGACGAGAACCCGAGCGTGGAGACCAGCTCGAGGTCGTAGAGGTTCGTCCGGTCGAAGAAGGCGTCGGCNGAGCGCNGCNTGCCGACGCCGGTCATGCGCAGGCCGGCGAAGAAGCCGCAACCCAAGGCNCCGATNANGACGATGGCCACATAGCNGNCGGCGGGCTGCCTGACCGTGCGCAGCAGGTGTCTCCAGAAGACGGGGGGCACGCTCACCACTCCACGGAGCTCGCGGGGGCGGGCGACGGGTTGGTGGAGACGGAGGTGGCACGGCCCTCGCGCACGTGGATGACGCGGTCGGCCACCTGGGTGAAGGCGCTGTTGTGGGTGACGATGGCGACGGTGCGGCCGGTGGCGCGGCACGTGTCCTGGAGCAGGGCGAGGATCTGCTTGCCGGTACGGTAGTCCAGCGCGCCCGTTGGCTCGTCGCNGAGCAGGAGCTTGGGGTTCTTGGCGATGGCGCGGGCGATGGCCACGCGCTGCTGNTCGCCGCCGGAGAGCTGCGCCGGGAAGTTGTCGAGGCGCCCCTCGAGGCCGACGGCCGCGAGCGCCTCGGCNGAGGGCAGCGGGTNGGGGCAGATCTGGGNGGNNAGCTCNACGTTCTCCNGGGCCGTGAGGTTCTGTACGAGGTTGTAGAACTGGAAGACGAAGCCGATGTCGTTGCGGCGGTAGAGGGTGAGGCCGCGGTCGTCGAGGTCCGACACCTGCCGCCCCCCGAGCTCGATGACGCCGGAGGTGGGGCGGTCCATGCCGCCGAGCATGTTGAGCAGGGTGGTCTTGCCGGCGCCGGACGGGCCCACGATGACGCAGAGCTCGCCCCGCTCGATGTCGAAGGTCATGCCGTCCAAGGCGCAGACGTCGACGTCTCCCATGTGGTAGACCTTGCGGACGTCCTCGAAATGCACGAAAGCCACGGCCACCCCCGTCCGACGCGACACCGGCGGCCCCGACGACAGCCGCTATGCTTACCTATGATAGGCGATGGGAGAAAGGGGCGGCCGTGGACGGGACGGGCGACGGCGGGAACAGGCTGGAACGCTACCGGATGTCGTTCGGCGGCCGGTGCCAGGGCGTGGGGTTCCGCTACACGAGTGCGGACATTGCCGGGCGCGTGGGCCTCTCCGGCTGGGTGCGCAACGAGGACGACGGCACCGTCTCCATGGAGCTCCAGGGTACCCCGTCGCAGGTGGTGCGGTTCATGAAGCTGCTCGAGCACGCCTACGAGCGGTTCCCGTGGCGCTACACCGTGGAGGCCATGGACTCCGTGNAACCCGACCNCGANNACCGCAGCTTCCGCANCGTCTACCGCTGAGGCCGGGGCCGTCAGGCGATGCGCTCCGCCANGGCACGGTTGCGGTCGCACACNACNATCCAGGCCACGGCCGCCGCGCCCACGACGTCCACCACGGCGGGGACGAACCCCACCTGCACGTACACCGCCATGGGCACGAAGTAGCTCCACCCCTCGAATACGAGGATGAACAGGGGCACCCACGCGAACACCCAGTAGAGCGGCGACGAGGCGAACCGCCGCATGCCCCAGGCCACAAGGGCGGCCGAACCCGCGAGGGCGAGGCCCAGGCCCAGGGAGACGAGCTTCTCGGGGCCCCAGAACGGCGTGTGCCGCATGGCCGTGAAGCGCCCGTCCATGACCTCGCTCATGGACCGCAGCAGGCGCTCCTGACCGCCGAGGTAGTTCACGTAGCGCACGGCGAAATACGTGAGTACCACCGCGACCATGNACGACAGNGTGCGCAGGGCCGCCTGGCGCGGCGACACGCTGCGGTCGGCGAGCACCACCGAGACGATGGCCCACNCGCCCAGGGAGCCGGTGGCGAAGCTCATGTAGAGCCAGGTGTTGTAGTTGTAGCCGGGGTTGAGCTCGAGGGCCGCCACGACGGAGCCCGCGACGATGCCCGCGAGGGCCGCCAGCGACACGGCGCGCCCGGTGTCGAGGAACGTCTGGCACGAGCGGGGGAACGCGCCGGGCGAGTGCGCGGCGAAGAGCTCGTAGCCGGGCTCTCCGGCCCCGTCGGCCGCGCGTCCGCCGCCCTCGTTCCCTGCCCAGCGCATCGTCACCGTCCTCTTCCGTCGCTTTAGGGACTCATCCCGCCAAACGAACGGCCGNAACGCCGGGAGCCNGCCAGNCCGGGTTTTNCACGCATCCGCGACCACCCTGCTTTCAGCCTGCAGCTAACCCACGGAAAAGGCCGACACCCGGGGGGTGCCGGCCTTCACGGGCGTGGTCGGGGGCCGTCGGCTAGAGAATCGTCTTGCCGCGATTGATGACGTGCTTGATGTGGTAGGAGGAGTCCACGAGCACGATGTCCGCGTAGCGGCCGTCCTCGAGGGAGCCGACCTTGTCACCCATCTTGAGGGCGCGGGCGGGGCCGGAGGTGGCGGCGTCGATGGCAACGTTGGCCGGCACGCCCNTCTCGNTGGCGCGCCTCATGGCGTCGAAGAGGTTGCCGTCCTCGGCCACGAGGACGGTGCGGCCCTGGAGCAGGGCGANGTTGGCGACGATGTCCTCCTTGGAGCCGTTGNCCTCATGGGCGACGAGCTCCACGAGCACCTGGTCGTTCTTGAAGGCGGCGTCCATCATGCCGGGCTTCTTCTCGTCGAGGACGATGCGCTCGTCCCAACGGCGGCTCACGAGGGTGGCGCCGGCCTTGATGGCCTTCTCGGTCTGGGCGAAGGTGGCGTCGTTGTCCACCACGCCCACCGTAGCCTTCTTGGAGACGAGCCCCACGTAGGTGTGCATGCCCTCCTGCGTGGCGTCGACGTCCACCACCTTGAAGACGCCGTCGCCCACGGACTGGAGGTCGTCGAAGGTGTCGACGTCGTCGTAGGCGAGGTCCTTNCAGGACTCGGGCGAGGGCTTGGCGTCCTCGATGTGCCCGAGCGGGCGCTCGAGGGAGAGGCCGAGCACAGCGGCGCAGTCGTCGTGGCGGTCGGCCTCGTCGGCGTTCCAGTCGACGACGGTCTTGGCGACCTTCTTGGCGTGGGCCGCGGGGAGCTCGACGGTACCCACGAAGGAGGTGACGCCGTTGCCGGCCTCGAAACGGGCGACCTTGTCGACGGCGTAGTTGCCGGCGTCGTCGTAGACGGTGTCAGCGGCCTGGCGCACGCGGATGTCCACGAGGCCCGGCAGGGCGATCAGATCGTAGGCGTCCACTATCTCGCCGTCGGCGGAGGCGTCGGACTTGATGAACTCGCCCTCGGTGACGATATCGGTNTCGGCGAAGGTACCGTCGGCCTGGTATACCTTGGCGTTCTTGATGCGCATGCAATGCTCCTTTGGTCCTTGCTAAGTCCGGCCGGCGCCCCTCGCCAGGGCCTGGCCGACGTATCCANAGGGCCTAGTACCCGAAAGGGCAGGCGCATTGCAACAGGTCCGCCGCGCCATCGAATGGGCACCTTGCAGGGAGGGGGCGCGGGCCCGTGCGGCGCCCGCGCCCCCTCCCTGGGACGGTTCCTCGGATGGCGCGGCCGTCAGACGGCGCGGGAGAGCTCGGGGTCCTCGGCGGCAGCGAGATGGGCGAGCTGGGCGCCGAGGGCCTGGCAGCGCTCGTCCTGAACGCCCTCGGGGGCACCGGCGACCTTGAGGTTGCCCACGACCTTGGCGCCGCAGCGGCCGAGGTGGGCCTCCCACTGGTCGAGCCACTCGCCCACACCCCAGTCGTAGGAGCCGAAGACGGCCACGGCGCGGCCGTCGACCTCGCCGTCTATGCCCTTGGTGAGGACCTCGAAGTCGGACTCCTTGAGCGTGTCGACGTCGAGGGCCGGGCAGCCGAGGGCGATGGCGCCGTACTTGGCGGCCATGGAGGGCTTGAACTCCTCGGAGGAGAAGACGCTCACGGAGGCGCCGGCGTTCGCGGCGCCGCGGGCGATCAGGCGGGCCATCTTCTCGGTGTTGGACTTGGCATTCCAGTAGACGACAGCAACGGAACTCATTGAAGCATCCTTTCCCAGGGGGTCCGCCGGCGGCGCGAGCCGCGGGCGGCCTTCTGTACCTCCCGCCGGGCCTCCGGCCGCAGACGGGACTGGAGGAGTATGCACCAAAACCCGTCGCGGTCAAACATTGACAAGCGTGGAGCACACAGTCCCTTGATATTNCTCTTTCTAAAGCAAAAAACTATCTTACAGAAGAAGGTCTTTTTTGNTNCTTTATGTAAACCATGTAACTGATANTCCGGTTTGGAACAGGAAAACATCAGGAGAATGACCGTTATTCAAAACTTGACTGAAACATCGCGATCGTGGAGCGGTCGGTTTGCGCGAGAGCCGCATGGGGCGGTGCGCCTGTCGGTGTCTGGGGACCCTTGCGTTTCTGAACCTTTCGGCATCGCCCTGGGAAGANGGCCGAGCCAGGGGACGGGTCACAGGGACGCCNCCCCCGTGTCGCCGAACGGCATCGGCCCATGGAAAAGCGCGCCCCCGAGGGGGGCGCCCCGTGACGAGGGCNTGCCTGCGGGATGTCACGCCTGAAACGGCGACTCCTGGGACGAGGCCCGACGCCGCGGCCCCGACCTGCCTGCCGGGTCGCTCACCCAGACGACCTTGACGACGATGGGGTCGGACTCATCGTCGACGACCCCCGAGCGCACGCGCTCGAGCTCCTCTGCGAGCTCCCGGCTCCGGGCCTCGGCGGCCTCGGCGCGGGCCAGGGCCTCCTCGAGCTCGACGGCCCGGCGCTCCCCGACCCGTCGTGCGGCTGCCCCGGGGATGTCGTGCACCTTCACAGGACCCGTCTCGTCGGGGCCGCCGAGACGGGACGCCCGACGACGCATGGCGCCGGGGAAGAGCTCGCGGTANGCCTCGAGAACGTCCGGATGGNCGGCCNGGGCGCGCCACATGGTCTTCCNCGACGGGGTGCCGGGAAGCTCGCAGAACGAGGAGACCGGCATACCCGAGTCGAGAAGCTGCTCGAACAGCCGCTCCCAATCGCGCTCTGTATACATGCGAACCTCCTCTGCCGGCGGGCGCCGCACGCCCGGACAAGCCGCTAGTTTCTATCGAGTCTNCGCTGGAGCAGGCGCAACTGCCGGTCGCGGTCCTCCAGGAGGGCCTGGTACCTGTCGCCCTGCTCGCGGAGCAGGCTCCGGTACATGGCGTCGAGGCCGTGGATCTTGGCCATGACGTCGCTCTCGTCGGCGCCCCAGGGGGACCGGCGGAACCTCAGGGAGCCGATGCGCCGNGAGATGCTGTCCAACGCCGCGTCGACGTCCCTCGACCGCGGCGGCACGCGCCCGGACCCGNCGGACGTGGCGAACGGCGGGGACGCGGGCAGCCGCCTCTCCGGGGCGCTCACAGCGACCTCCCCACCGGGCAGCCGGAAAGGGAGGCGCAGACTGCATGATCTTGAGGGAGGGAACGGAAAGGGCAGCAGGTTCCCCAGCGGGGCCCCGTGCCCTCAGGGGTCGAAGGTCTAAAAAAATAGCCCCGATAGCCGACCGTGGCAGCAAGGTGACTGCAGTGGGCCATAGGAGCTTCCCTCTCTTTGCGTGTGACGGCACATCGACCCCTCCCACCAGACTCCATGGGACCGGGAAGATGATTTCTATAGCACCAATGATTATGCCCCCCCCCCCGGACAAGTCAATATCCTATACACTTAAATTCTCTCATATTTATGGATGTCGGTATAATCTACTGCCTTTTAGAATAACTACCTTGAGTTTTATAGCACCATTCAAACTAGAGAAAATCTGTGGTTCCATTTAGCTTAAGTAAATTTTCGTGTTAGAGGGTAATAATTATTCCCACTACAGCTATTCGAACATATCGATTCACTCAGTTTGAACACAGTTTCAGCGTATCATGACCCTGTGCGAAGGGCACGACCCTCAGACACCGGGCGTCCTACGGGAGGCGCAGCCTCCGGGCCCCACGGAGGCTGCGGCGAGGGGCGCCGGGACCGTGCACGGGAAGGTGCCCGGAGGACCCGCACGGTCACGTCCCGGGCGTCACCGGCACGGCAAAGGGGCCCGCCCCGATGCCGGGACGGGCCCCTGAGGCCGCCGCGCGATGCGGGCGCCGGCTTACGGGCGCTGGCCCATGCCGCCCTCGAGCACGAGGGTNTCGCCGGTCATGAACTTGAAGTCGGGGCCGGCGATCTGCACCACCACGCGGCCGATCTCGGTCTCCACGTCGCCGTAGTGGCCCATGGGGGGCATGTGGACGTTGGCCTCGAAGGCGTCCGGGTAGGCGGTCTGGAAGTCCTCGAGGGCCTTGGTCCAGGCCAGCGGGCACACAACGTTGACGTTGATGCCGTCGGGGCCCCACTCGGTGGCCGCCACGCGGCTCATGCCGCGGATGCCCTCCTTGGCGGCGGCGTAGGCCACCTGGCCGTAGTTGCCGAAGAGCCCGGCGCCGGAGGCGAAGTTGACCACGGAGCCCTTGGACTCCTTGAGATAGGGGTAGCACGCCTGCATGTAGTAGAAGGTGGCGTAGAGGCCGGAGTAGACGGCAAGGTCGAACTGGTCGGTGGTGTGGTCCGCGACGGTGACGCCGGAGGCGGAGGCCTGGGCGTTGTTCACGAGCACATCGATGGAGCCGAACTCGGCCACCGCCGCGTCGACCACCTTCTGGACCGTGGCCTTGTTGTCCTGCCCCGCGGCGACGTCGGCCTGNACCCACAGGCACCTGACGCCGTAATCGGCCTNCAGGCGCGCCTTNGCCTCCTCGAGCTTGGCCGTGTTGCGGCCGGTGACCACGATGTTGGCACCCTCCTTGGCGAAGGCGGTGGCGATGCCGTAACCGATNGAGCCCGCCGAGCCGTCCTTGAGCGCGGCGAAGCCGCCGCCGGTGATGATGACGGTCTTGTTGTCGAACTGTCCCATGCCGGTTCCCCTCTCTTCTCTGCCNTAGCGTCTCTGAACGATCGCTGACCATTATGGGCGAACTCCGTCGGGTCCGCCTGCGGGAACCGCTCGCTCCCCCCAGGCGACCGCAGGCATATATAAAGTTATTCTGAAATAACTTTCGTACCAAAATATGCTTGAGGGCCCTGTACCGGGCCTGTCCCAGCCCCAAGGAGGCACCCCATGGCACGCAAGGTTCTGCTCGACCTCGACACCGGCATCGACGACTCCATGGCCATCTGCGAGGCACTCGCCAACCCCGCCTTCGACCTCGTGGGCATCACGGGGGTGTTCGGCAACGTCTCGGTGGACCAGGGGGTGCGAAACGCCCTCGCCGTGCTGCACCTCCTCGGCCGCGACGACGTCCCTGTATGGGCCGGTGCGCGCCACCCGCTCCTGTGGGACGGCGACGGGGACTTCCTCCCGCCACGCAACATCATGGACATCCACGGGGAGAACGGCGTGGGCAACGTGGAGCTCCCGGACTCCCCGCGCGCCGCGGAGGAGGAAGGGGCCGTCGACGCCATCCTGCGGCTCTGTCGCGAGTGCGGCGGCGACCTGGACATCGTGGCCACGGGGCCGCTCACCAACCTCGCCCTCGCCCTCGAGCGCGACCCGGGGGCGCTCGGGCTCGCCGGGTCCGTCACCGTCATGGGCGGGGCCGTGGCCACCGAGGGCAACGTCTCCCCGTGCGCCGAGGCCAACGTCTTCAACGACCCCGAGGCAGCCTCCGCCGTCCTCACCTCCGGCATCCCCGTCACGCTGGTGGGNCTCGACGTGNCGATGAAGGAGGTGCTCACCAGGGAGATGGTGGACCGCTGGCGGGAGGCGGGGCCCGCCGGCGAGACGATGGCCGACATCGTGGGGTTCTACGTGGACGCCCACAACGACTGGCTCGCCCCCACACTGGGCGGCTGCGCCCTGCACGACCCCCTCTCGGTGGCCGTGGCGGCCGACCCCGGGCTCTGCGGTTACCTCCCGAGCGTCATGAAGGTGGACCTCGAGGGGGAGCTCCGCGGGCGCACCATCGGCGACCAGTCGCAGATCCGCAACCCGGACCGCCCGGTCAAGGTGGCCCTCACGGTGGACGGGGCGCGCTTCTCGCAGCAGCTCATGGCCGACATCGAGCGCGTGTGCTCCGAGGCGCCGCGACCCTGACCGGAGCGGGACGACGCACGGGAGGACCCCACGGGCCCTGCGGGAGACCGATTCCCTCAGGGCCCNTTCCCGTACGTAGGACCCACCCGCGCCACGGCGGTGTCGAGGCACGGGAAAGGCCCGGCCGCAACCCGTGCGGCCGGGCCCCGGGAGAGGGCGCGTGACGCGGCGCCTACCAGACGAACAGGCCCACGAGCGCCGCGGAGAGCAGCGACACGAGGATGCCGGAGAGCAGGAGGCNGCCCACCTGGTGGGAGATGGCGTCGTTCTTCTCCTTGCTCACCATGCCCTTGAAGCATCCGATGACCATGCCGAGGNTGGANAAGTTGGCGNACGAGGTGATGAAGGTGGTCAGGACGGCCTGGTAGTGAGGTGCGAAGGAGGTCACGCTACCGGAGACCTCGCCCATGACCACGAACTCGTTGGTCACGAGCTTGAGGCCCATGAGCTGGGCGAAGTCCCAGGCGGTGCCGGGGTCGAGGCCCATGAGCCAGGCGGGGATGAACATGAACACGCCGAGGATGGACTCGAGGGACAGGTTGGGGTTGATGAGGCCGAGCAGCGCGTTGATGACGGCGGCAAGGGCCACGAAGGCGACGACGTTGGCGGTGATGATGAGGATGAGCTGGCCGCCGGTGAGGATGGAGTCGCCGAGGAACGAGAAGTAGGGCTCCTTCTCGGGCTTGGCCGGGTCGTGGGTGAAGAACCGTTTGACGGGGGGCAGGGCCTCGTAGGCCTCGACGGCCTTGGCGAGCTCGATCTTCTCGGCGTCGGTGGAGTCCTCGACCGGGGTCTCGTCGGGGGTGTCGGCGAGGCCGTAGATCCGGTCCTCCTCGGGAGTGACCTTCACCGGGTAGAGCATGTGGGAGAAGATCAGGGCGTTGATGCAGTTGAGAGGGATGGCGGTGATGACGAACTGCGCCGGCACCATCTGGATGTACGAGCCGATGATGGCGGCGGTGACGCACGACATCGACATCATGGCCAGCGTGACGTTGCGGCCGGCCCTCATATGCTGCAGCTGGACCTTGGAGACGGCCAGGGCCTCGGTGTTGCCGAGGAACATCATCTCGACGGCGTAGAAGGTCTCGAACTTGGGCCGGCGGGTGATGAAGGACAGGCCGCGGCCCACCCACTTGATGACCCAGGGCAGGAATCCGATGTAGGTGAGGGTGTCGAACAGCGGCACGATCATCAGGATGGGCAGGAGGGCACTCGTGACGAAGTTGACGGGCGCGGGGTCGAGGCCGTCGGGGCCGACCCAGTTGGCGAAGGCGAAGTTGATGCCCTGATAGGACAGCGTGACGAGCTCGGCGAAGCCCGCGGCGGCGCCGGAGACGATGGCGCGGCCCACCTCGAAGCTCGTCAGGAACCAGGCGAGGAAGAGGTTGATGGCGCACATCAGCCCCACCGACACCCAGTCGATGTTCTTGCGGTCTGCCGAGAAGGCCCAGCCCAAGGCTATGAAGGCCAGGACCCCCAGGATGTTGACGATCAGTTCCATAGCGCGTTTCCTCTCCCTTTCCGGGCCCCGGCGCCCCAGCCGCGGGGCGCCGGGAGGANTACAGGACCATCCGGTGCACGAGCTCGACGGGCTCGGCCGCGTCGGCGATGCGGATGTTGTCGAGCACGAGGTCGACGACGTTGGCTACGTCCTCGCGGTTGCTGTGGATGGTGAGCAGGCTCTCGCCCTCCTCGACGGGGTCGCCCACCTTCTTGTCGAGCACGAGGCCCACGGCGTAGTCGAGCTCGTCGTCCTTGGTGGCGCGGCCGCCGCCGAGCATCATGGAGGCGATGCCGAGCTCGTCGGCGGCCATGGAGGCCACGACGCCNGACCTNGGGNCGGGGACGTCGAACTGATATGCCGCCTGCGGCATGACCGTGAAGTCGTCGACCACCGAGCCGTCGCCGCCCTGGGCCTCCACCATGGCGCGGAACTGCTCGAGGGCCGAGCCGTCGGCGATCTTTGCCTCCAGGAGTGGGCGGGCCTCCTCGGGGGTGTCGGCCACGCCGGCCATGACCACCATCTGGGAGCCGATGGCGAGCACCAGCTCCAGCAGGTCTGCCGGGCCCTCGCCCCGGAGCAGCTCGACGGACTCCTCGATCTCGAGGGCGTTGCCGATCTTCCGGCCGAGGGGCTGGTTCATGTCGGAGATGACCGCCACTGCCTCCATGCCCGACCCGTGGGCGATGTCCACGAGGGCCCGGGCCAGCGCGACGGCGTCCTCCTCCTCGCGCNTGAAGGCGCCGGCGCCGGTCTTGACGTCCATGACGAGGGCGTCGGTGCCCGAGGCGATCTTCTTGGACATGATGGAGCCGGCGATCAGCGGGATGGAGTCCACGGTGTCCGTGACGTCGCGCAGGGCGTAGATGCGCCTGTCGGCCGGGGCGATGTCGCCCGTGGCACCGGCGATGACGCACCCCACCTCGCGGAGCTGCTCCTTGAAGCGCCCCTCGTCGAGCTCCACGGTGTAGCCGGGGATGGCCTCGAGCTTGTCGAGGGTGCCCCCGGTGTGGCCGAGGCCGCGACCCGAGATCATGGGCACGGGGATGCCGAGCGAGGCCACGAGCGGCGCGAGGGGGATCGAGACCTTGTCGCCCACGCCGCCGGTGGAGTGCTTGTCGACCTTGACGCCCGGGATGTCGGAGAGGTCCAGGNGGTCGCCCGACTCGAGCATGNCCTGGGTGAGNAGGNGGGTCTCTNCGGNCGCCATGCCGTTGAACCAGATGGCCATGAGCAGGGCGCTGGCCTGGTAGTCGNGGATGTCCCCGGCGGTGTAGCCGTCCACGAAGAAGCGGATCTGCTCCTCGGTGAGCTCGCCGCCGTTGCGCTTGACGTCGATGACGTCGACCATCCTCATGGTTGCCTCCCCTACTCCGCGATCGCGGTCTCGAGCGACAGGGCGATCATGTCGTCGAGGGAGGAGGCGCGCTCCTCGGCGGTGAGCGCCTCGCCCTCGCCGACGATCATGTCGGAGACCGAGAGGATGGACAGGGCCTCGAAGCCGAGCCTGGCCCCGAGGAGGTAGAGGCCGGCCGACTCCATCTCCACGGCCAGGACGCCGTAGTCGGCGAGCAGGCCGTTGTCGATGTCGTCGTTGTAGAAGCGGTCGGCGGCGAAGACGTCGCCCACCTTGACCGGGAGCCCCCGGTCGCAGGCGATGTGGTAGGCGCGGTCGAGCAGGCCGAAGTCGGCGAGGGGCGCGTAGTGGATCTGGGGCCCGAGGGCGCCGGCGGCGACGTTGCTGTCGGTGGAGGAGCCCTGGGCGAGGACGATGTCGCGGATGTGGACGTCGCGGCCCACGCCGCCCGCGGACCCGGGCCGGATGATGCGCTTGACGCCGTAGAAGCGGACGAGCTCGTTCACGTAGATGGAGAGGCTGGGGATACCCATGCCGGAGGCCTGGACCGAGACGGGGACGCCCTTGTAGGTGCCCGTGTAGCCGAGGCAGTTGCGGACCGCGTTGACCTGGCGGGCGCCGTCGAGGTAGTTCTCGGCGATGTAGCGGGCCCGGAGGGGGTCGCCGGGGAGCAGGCAGACGGGGGCGTAGTCGCCGCGCTCGGCCGTGTTGTGCGGGGTTGCCATCGTGGTTCCTTTCGACGTTGCGGCTTGTGGGTCCGGCGCCGGTCAGGAGACGAGGGCGAGGAAGCTCGTGCCCTCGCCCGTCCCCTCGACGCCGAAGTTGTCGAGCACCGTGGCCCCGAGGTNGGCGGCCGTGGNCCGCGTGCCCAGGTCCTGGCCGGGGTGGGCCATGGAGGGCGAGAAGGCCAGGAGCGGCACGAGCTCGCGCGTGTGGTCGGTGCCCTTGTAGCAGGGGTCGTTGCCGTGGTCGGCGCAGATCATGAGCAGGTCGTCCGGGCCCATGGCGGCCATGACGCGGCCGAGGCGGGCGTCGAAGTCCATGAGGGCCCGCCCCTCCCCCACGGGGTCGCGGCGGTGCCCGTAGACGGTGTCGAAGTCCACGAGGTTCACGAAGCACAGGCCGCAAAAGTCCGTGGCGACGGCCTCGTCGACGTGGTCCATGCCGTCCATGTTCGACTCGTTGTGCCAGCTGCGGGTGATGCCCCGGCCGGAGAAGAGGTCGCCGATCTTGCCGATGGCNAGGACGTCGTAGCCCGCCCCCACGAGCCGGTCCATGTCGGTGGGGCCGGTGGGGGCCAGCCCGTAGTCGCGACGCTCCGACGTGCGCGAGAAGGAGCCGGCGNCATCGCCCACGAACGGGCGGGCGATGACGCGCCCCATGACCACCTCGGGGCCGTTCACGAGCCCGCGGGCGTGCTCGCACAGGCGGTAGAGCTCGTCGAGCGGCACGACGCCCGTGTGGGCGGCCAGCTGGAGCACGGAGTCCCCGGAAGTGTAGAGGATGACGGCGCCCTCCTCGACGGCCTGCTCGCCGTGGTCGCGGATGACCTCCGTGCCGGAGTAGGCACGGTTGACGAGCATCCTCCTGCCCGAGAACCCCTCGAGGTCGTCCACGAGCCACCGGGGGAACCCGTCGGGGCAGTGCCCCATGTCGAAGCGCACGGGCAGGCCCATCATCTCCCAGTGGCCGTCGATGGAGTCGTTGCCGTTGGACGTGACGGTCATCCTGCCGTAGCAGCCCCGCGGGTGCTCGGCGGGGGGCACCCCGGGGAGGGGGTCGTCGGTGCGGATGTTGCCGAGGCCCAGCGACCCCAGGTTGGGCACCGCGAGGGAGCCGCCGTAGGTGCGGGCTATCGACCCGAGGGTATCGGCCCCCACATCGTCGAAGGCCGCCGAGTCGGGGGCCTCCCCCACCCCCATGGCGTCGAGCACGATGACGAAGATGCGCCGGTAACGAGGGTCCATGTCTTCCTCCGTTCGNTGCATTGGGACAGAGGGGCCCCGACCCCCCTGCACAAGGAGGGGGGCTCGAACGGTCCCGGAGGNCCCCTCTCGGTTGTGCGGTGNTGGGTCGGGCGACNCCTAGGCCACGTNGTCCGGGGCNCCGGCGAGGATCGCGAGCGAGGCCGAGACGCCCAGGCGGTCGGCACCGGCCTCGAGCATCTCCACGGCCTCCTCGTAGCTGTGGATGCCGCCGGACGCCTTGACTCCGAGGTCCGGACCCACGGCCTCGCGCATGATCGCCNCGTCGTGAGCCTTGGCCCCGCCGATGGAGAAGCCCGTGGAGGTCTTCACNAAGTCGGTCCCGGCCGCGGCNGCGAGCCCGCTCGCGCGGCGNNGCTCGTCGTCCGTGAGCAGGCAGGTCTCGAGGATCACCTTGAGCAGCTTGCCCGCCTCGTGGACGGTCCCGGCCACGGCCTCTATGTCGGCCTGGACGNCCGCGTCGTTGCCCGCCTTGAGCTCGCCGACGTTGATCACCATNTCGACCTCGTCGGCCCCGTTGGCCAGGGCCTCGGCGGTCTCGGCGACCTTGGACGCGGTGGTGGTGGCGCCNAGGGGGANCNCGACGACCGTGCAGGTCCTCACGCCGGAGCCGGCAAGCCCCTCGCTCACGCGGGAGACCCAGTAGGGGTTGACGCAGACCGAGGCCGCGCCGATCTCGCGGGCCTCCCCGACGACTCGGTCGACGGCCTCTGCCGTGGCGTCCTGCTTGAGGAGGGTGTGGTCGAGGTAGGAGGCGAGCTCCGATTTGGTGGGTTCCATGGGCGGTGTGCTCCTTACGGGACGGGCGGCGGTTACTGGCAGGAGGAGACGAGGCGGGTGATGCGGCCCATGAACTCGTCGAGGAAGCNGGCCACGTCCACGCGCACGGNCACCTCCATGGTCTTGTTCGGGTCGTTGAGCAGCTCGGGGTTNCCGATGGNGCGCCCGNGGGTGNGANCNTNGACGTCGACNATCATGTTGATGGGGAGGCACTCCACGAGGCTTGGGTCCACGGCGACGGCACAGGCCAGGGGGTCGTGGAGGCCGCACCCGTGCAGGTGCGGCGCGGTGGTCTCGTAGGCCTTGATGTAGTAGTCGGTGATGTCGGCCAGGCGCTTGCCGGCCTCGGTGCCCGTCTCGCGCCAGAGGGCCGTCTCGCGGTAGGTGAGGAGCGTCTGGAGGGTCACGTCGAGGCCGATCATGGTCGCGGGGATGCCCGAGCGGAAGACGCGGTCCGCGGCGTCGGGGTCCTGGCTGATGTTGGCCTCGGACCACGGGGTCACGTTGCCCGGCACGGTGAGGGCGCCGCNCATGNGGACCACGGCCCCAACCTCGTCCACGATGGACGGGTCCTGGGCGATGGCCGCGTCGAGGTTGGTCAGGGGGCCGGTGGGGACGTAGATCAGGTCCTTGCCCCACCGGTGCACGGCCTCGACGATGAAGTCCACGGCCCCCTGCCCCTGGGGCGNCCGGTCGCTGGCAGGGACATCCACCTCGCCGACGCCGTTCTTGCCGTGGATGAAGGCGGAGACGGGCTGCACCGTGAAGTCTTCGGCGAAGCTGGCGCAGGGGAGCCCGGGGTACACCGGGACGTCGGGGGCGCCGAGAAGCGCGCACACCGCGAGGGCGTTGGCGGTGCTCTGCTCCGTGGTCACGTTGCCATAGGTGGTGGTGATGCCCACGAGCTCCACCTCCGGGCTCGCGAGGGCGTAGGCCACGGCGAGGGTGTCGTCGATTCCCACATCGAGGTCGNGGACGAGCTNCTTCATGCGAACCTCCTCATACGGCCCGGAGCCCCTGCCGAGGGGGCGCCGGGAACGTCCTGTGAACCACCTAGAACGAGGCGTTGACCTCGGCAAGGGAGGGGATGGACTGCTGGGCGCCCACGCGCTGCACCGTGAGGGCGCNCGCGCAGGTCGCGAGCTCCATGGACTCCCTGAACCCCATGNCCATGAGGTGCCCGGAGACCATGGCGCCGATGAAGGTGTCGCCGGCGGCGGTGGTGTCCACCGCATCCACGCACCGCGNGGGGACGAAACACTCCTCGCCGCGGTCGTAGCCGTANGACCCCTTGGAACCCAGGGTNACGACCACCTGNNAGACGCCCTTCCCAGCGATCTTCCGAGCCGCCATGGAGGCGTCCTCCGGGCCGAACGGGAAGTCGCCGGTGATGGACTCGCACTCGGTCTCGTTCATGCAGAGGTAGTCGACGGACCGCCAGAAGTTGTCGGGGATGGGCCGGGCCGGGGCGGGGTTCACCATGGTGAAGAGGCCCCGGTCGTGGGCATGGGCCAGTGNGGCGGCCGTGGCGTCGGGCTCGCACTCGAACTGCGTGAGGAAGACGTCCCCCGGCTCGCCGAAGCGGTCGACGGCATCGCACACGTCGGCGGAGGAGAGACAGTAGTTGGCGCCGTGGTCGAGGATGATGCGGTTGTCGCCGTCGACGCGGATGATCGNGGCGGTACCNGTGGGGACCTCGGTGACCGTCCTCACGGCCGACACGTCGATGCCGGCGCCATCGAGGCACCCGAGGAGCACGGAGCCGAACGTGTCGTCCCCCACGGCCGCAACCATAGTCACCGGGGCGCCCATACGCGACGCGGCGACCGCCTGGTTGGCGCCCTTGCCGCCGGGGTTGGTGATGAAGGAGTCGCCATCGATGGTCTCTCCCGCGGCAGGGATACGCGCGCAGCAGATGGAGAGATCCATGTTCATGCTTCCGAATACCAGGGCCTTGGGCNCGGCAACCACCTTTTGTTCTCGAGGGAAAAGNCACCTAAGGGCGACGGGCGCCCGCAACAACTAGATTCTGCACAGATTAGGGCCTAATCATGAGGACAATCGGACGAGCGCCCAATGGGGTCCGCGAACGGTAGTGCCTTATTTTAGATATACGGACAGTTATCTGAGCATATGGTAATAGCTCTTACCAGCTAAAAACATAGGGACAAAAAGAAAGGGCCGTCCCAAGGACGGCCCACAAAAGATGAATGTAGGGGGCTGCGAACCGGCGCCTGAAGCAAGAGGGGCCCCGGAGGGCCCCTCGAGGGTTCGCGCTGTCCCGCGCCCGTCGCTGGTCGGCGGCGTCCTGCTCTCCC